>WGAX01000088.1 GCA_015494595.1 Nitratiruptor sp. | reverse complement strand
GTTTAGCATAATCCTCCTGAAATTTAACCTTATTATCTATTAAAAATTGGGAGTAGTCTTGCGCATACCCCATCCCTCCTACTACAAGAATAATTAATAAAGTTTTCATCATTTTTCCTTTAAAAGAGGAAGAGTAAAACCTCCTCCTCTTTTTACTTAATTTCTACCCCTACGTTTCCTGTATTGATAGATTTATCTAAGTTTGTTTTATTCAAAATCAACGATTTGTTGACTTTAGAGCCCTTAATTGCTACACCTGCATTGCCAGTATTAATAGACTTGTTGATGTTGGTTTTATTCAAAATCAACGACTTATTAACTTTGGAGCCTTTAATTTCTACGCCCGCATTACCAGTATTGATAGACTTATTGATGTTGGTTTTATTCAAAATCAACGACTTGTTGACTTTAGAGCCCTTAATTGCTACACCTGCGTTACCAGTATTAATAGACTTGTTGATGTTGGTCTTATTCAAAATCAACGACTTATTAACTTTGGAGCCCTTAATTTGCACACCTGCATTTCCTGTATTGATAGATTTACTCACTTTTGTCTTGTTAAGGATTAATGACTTATTAACTGTAGAACCTGCCATAACCATTGTAATAGCAACAGCGCTAAGTAGGATTAGCTTTTTCATTTTGCACTCCTTTGAATGAGGTTTAAGTATCGTTACAATTTAATTATAGTATATTTATATTAAAGTTTTATTAAAAAAAGCCTAAAGGGTAAAAAATGAAAAGAATAATTATTGTTAATTTATTTTTAAGTTTTGGATTAGCCTATACAATCTCTATCTTTAGCTGCATTAAATTGTGTCCTCAAAAAAATGTCATACAGATATTAGACAACAATCAATCAATGATTTCTATACGAGATGCTCATAAAGATACTCTTTTACACTATGCAGTGCGGTATAGAAAGTATCGTCTTATACGCTATCTCATACGAAAAGGAGCAGACGTAGGAGCAATTGGAGGAGGAGGCAAAACTCCTGCGGATATTGCAGCAGAGAATAAAGATGTGACCGCTATGCGCTATTTAATGCTCTCTCCCACCTTCGCAAGGGTAAAAAGCAGGAAAAATGTCCTTCTATTTGTAGTTGCTAATAAACAACTCAAAGAGATATTTAAGGAAAATTTTGAGGATGAAGAGGATGAAAATAGCTTTATTGAAAAAGGAAATTTTTTAGAAGAATCAAAAAAATTTTATGAAAAAGTTAAAGAGAGAAGTCGCTATTTACATAAATATAAAAAGAGAAATATCATAAAATCCAAATCTTCAATTGATAAAAAGAGCCATAATAGCGGCAATATTCAAGTAATGATTAAATAAATCCCTCTCCTTCTGTACAAAAGAAGAGGGAAAAATTTTAAAAGTATGTAATGTGATAAAGAGGCTCACTTTTTGGAGTAGGAATAGAGATAAAAATTATAGCACTTCGTTTAGGATTGGTATGAAGCGTGAGTACTCTTTTATGTTTATCTGTTTTTATAGTAACTGTCTTCCCACTAGGTAGACGCGCTACTTGAAACTCTTTGGGAAGATTCTTCCACATTCTTATATCTGCCTTATTCATAGAAGCTTGATATACCGCTCCTACAAGCCCTCCCAAAAATCCTGCTTTATCTCGAAGTTGCTTTTGAATAATGGTTTGAGTAATTGTTCGCATCATTGCTCTTGTGACAATGGTTTTAAAACGCTTTTTGAATTCCGTTTTTATAATGGTATCCATACTGGCTACTCGTTTTGTAGGAAGTGTAACTTTTCCATTAGATACTAAAAGATGATCATAAGCCTTAAAGCGCATTTTTAAGGTAGGAAGGGCTATCCCACTATACACTGCACTATCTGAGAAGATAAAAAGTGGAATCTGGATTTTATTCTCTGCTTTAATAGGTCCTTGACCATTAAAAAAGATCACCCAAGTATACTTTTTTTGACGGTTGCGTATATATCTTTTAAGATTATCGGCCATCTTAAAATCTTGAAGTACATAGGAAGCACCACTATCTAATCCTTTAATCATTCCATAGCACTCTTTCAAGAGATCAGTAGCCTTTCGATAATCATGCACATTTAGAAAATAGATCCCTGCAAGATAGGTAGTAAAGGGGTTGACAAAATCGCGATAGGGTTTAAACGCAAAAAGATTGGTATATTTCTTCTCAATAGGCTCCATTGTCTTTTTATTTCGCATTGCTTTTTCAACCAAAGAGATATTTTTCTTCACTTTCTGTTTAGCATCTTTTTTAAGTTTTTCTCTCTCTTGTTGAATCTCTTTAGCAAAGAAGAGTGCTGCTCGTTTTTGGCGCACAAGTGCTCTATTAAATTCAATTCTTGCATTTGGCTTATCATTTTGAAGAGTAAAGTCAATACCTTTCAATGTATTAACCATAATCTTTTCATATATTTTAGGACGATAAGCCAAAAAAGTATCATTACTCAACAGTGATCCTATATTTTCAAAGAGTTTTCCTGCTAAAACCTCTTCATCATAGGTTTTAATAAGTTTTTCTGCCTCATCAAAATGGTGAATACTTTGAGGATAACGGCCTAAAAGATATGCAAGAGTTCCTGCTTCATAATCCCAAATAAGATCTCTGTTTTTAGTATGCTTTGTTAAATTTTTGTACTCTTTAACAAAATCTTCTTTTGTATAAACCTTTAGTTTAGGAATAATCTTTTTTTTATTTTTAGCTTCCTTCTTATGGGAGGGTACAAGATTACTAAAAGGTGAAGTAGAAGGAGCACAGCCTAAAAAAATAATTGGTACAATAAAAAAAATTAAATACCGTTTCACCATACCAAACTCCTTAATTTTTTATGAATACAATTTACATTGTAGATTAAAACTTCTTAAAAGAGAATAAGAGAGGAAAAAGAGGAGTATTGGCCGCAAAAGCGGCCACTTCTATAACCTTGCTTCGTAGCGTCGAAGCATATAGAGTCGTTTGAGCATCTTCTTGCGCGCCGCAATCTTCTCTTTTTTTCGTCTTTCAGTAGGCTTTTCATAAAATCTTCTTGCTCTAGCCTCTGTAACGATAAGGTTTCTATCAACCTGCTTTTTGAAAAGACGGTACGCTTCCTCAAACGACTGATCAGGTCTTACGAGGATGCCAGGCATACTGACATCACCCCCTTTCATATTGATACTCCACCGTAAACGAGGTGGATTCCCGCTCCCCTAAGCTACCTTAGGTTGCTGGCGGGCATTTTAGGTCAGGCGTATCCCGCCTTGACCGACGGTTTTGGTTTTCATCCGTCATCAGTTATTATACCAAAAAAAATCAGGCTACGCCTGAATGACC
>WGAX01000087.1 GCA_015494595.1 Nitratiruptor sp. | reverse complement strand
AGGCAGCTGCAATGTGGTTTGCAGATCAAAGCGAACTCCACCAACTTTGCCAATCTTAATACTTACATCATCAATAAGCTCATCATCTGAGCCTGTTGCAAGGACTACTTTTTTGGCTTTAAGATTACCAACTTTAAAATAGTCATCTTTTTTCTCAATTTTTGCATCAAAATAGTAGCAATCAACATTTTGTGCCAAAGCTAATAGATGCTCTTTGGCCTTAACGAGCCCAGCCTCTGGAAAGAAAAAGCCTCCATCTTTTTTCTCATACCCCACATCCAAAAAGGGCTCAAAAACATTAAAATCCTCTCCCTCTTTTGGCAGACGCAAAAGCCCCGTTTGATAGAAGAAGTTCGATTTTTTGTAAAAATCGAGACAAAAGCGAAAAGCCTCGTTTGTATAGCGCTGGATAGGCCCGCCTTTGCCAAGCCTTGGGCTCACAAAAGCCCCTGCAGCCCCACTTCCGCCAGCTGCAATCTCACAGCGCTCTACCAAAGCAACTTTTGCACCAAATTGGTGCAAGAAAAAGGCGGTATGCACTCCTGCGCTCCCGCCTCCTATTACAATAAAATCATACACCCTACACACTTATCTCTTTAATATCTGCTATGCTTTTAAACTCTTTATAAATTGAGGCAATTAGATCTTTTCTATTTTTTCTGAGTCTCTCATCCTCCACATTCACAAGCACATTATCAAAGAAGAGATCGATTTTATGCTTAAGCCCAAAAAGAGCATCCAGTTTACTCTCATAATCGCTATACTCTTTAGATTTTACTCTTAAAAACTCTTCCCAAAGCTCTCTCTCTTCATCTTTTTCAAACAAATTCTCATCCACTGCTATGCTTTCTAAATCCACATCTTTAACGATATTGGCCACACGCTTGAAGGTGGTAAAGATCTCTTTAAAGTCACTACTCTCCACAATCAAAGCCAAAGCCTCAATCTTCTTATCAAGCTCTACCAAATCCCTCTCGCCGCTATCAATTACTGCCTTGATGATAGATGGATTATAATCATAAAATTGATAGAGTCTTTCAATAAAAAACTCCTCTAACATCTTGGTATCAAACTCTTGATACTCATCTTTTATTTGTGCAAAAATAGAGCCTAAATTAAAAGGGAGCTTATAAGCCAAAACGATCTTTATCACTCCAATGGCTGCACGCCTAAGAGCAAAGGGATCTTTGGAGCCTGTTGGAATTTTACCCACACTAAAAAGCGCCATTAAAGTATCAAGCTTGACACTCATAGCAACTAAAGCGCTAAAGAGAGTGCTGGGCAGGACTGAGTCTTCTGAGCTTGGCAGATACTGCTCTTTGATTGCCAAAGCTACCAACTCATCCTCACCCCCCGCCAAAGCGTAGTAGTAGCCCATAATGCCCTGCAGCTCTGTAAACTCATAGACCATCTCTGTTAAAAGATCAGCTTTTGAGAGCATTACAGCCCTTTCAATCAACGCTTTTACTTCACCTACCTCTTTGCCAGTTGCCTCAACTAAAGCCTCTTTATATTTTTCAAAGAGCTTTTGGGCGATTTTAAGCTCTCTAAGCTCCTTATCAAAGATACTCCCAAGCCCATCCATAAAGATAATATCTTTAAGCCCCTCAAAATCAAGCCCCTTAGAAAGATCATTTTTCCAAAAGAAAAGAGCATCTGAGAGCCTGGCTTTAAGCACCCTCTCATTACCTTTAATAATTGGAGTAAAATCATCAGTGTAGGCGTTGCTTACCACTACAAAGCTATTTTGTAATTTCTCCTCTTTAAAAGTTGGAAAGTAGCGCTGATGCTCCTTCATACTTGTAATGATAACTTCAGGAGGCAGCTGCAAAAACTCCTTATCAAAATTTCCCAATAAAGCTGTCGGAAACTCAGTAATTGCTACTACTTCGGCTAAAAGCTCGCTATCTTTGTCAATTGTCATGCCTTTGGCCTCAATATTTGCAAACTCATTTTCGATCTTTTCATACCTCGCATCCTCAAACAAAATCACACCGCCACTTTTGAGTCTATCAAAATAGTCCTTTATCCCATCTATCTCAACAGGATCAAGGCTGATACTTCTATGTAGATAGGTGTAGTTGCTAGAGGTTATGCCATAAAGCTTGGCTTCTATAAACTCATTACCAAAAGTCACAAGCGCCCAGCGAATTGGCCTGATAAACTCCTCTTTCAAATCCCCCCAGCGCATAGATTTGCCAAAATCCAAGGATTTTAGCCACTTTACAATCATTTCGGGCAGTATCTCTTTGGCTGCTTTTGGTGGGATCTCTTTTTTATAGTAAAGAATCTCTTTATCCCCTCTTTTTGCTCTGCCAAGCTCCTCCACACTTACGCCACACTTCCTAGCAAACCCTTCAGCTGCTTTTGTGGGTTTGCCATCTTTAAAGGCGATCTCTACAGGTGCTCCAAAAAACTCCTCATATCGTACAGGCTGGGTTGTGGGAAACTCTGGATGCCAGAGGACTAAGCGCCTTGGAGTATAATAGAAAGAAAATTCAGACTCAAGTGAATATTCATCCAAAATCTTTTGCCACTTTTTCTCAATGTTTGGTAACTCTTTTAAAAAAGGGATGGCGGGAAGCTCCTCCACACCTATTTCAATGAGCAGCGGTTGCAGCATAGCTATCCTTTTTTGTGAAATTATAGCTTATCTCCTCGTTTATGGTGCCCTTTTTGGTGGTGGTAGCCTACAATAAGCCAGATCATAAAGAGCACAAAAAGAGTAAGCATTATAAAATCTACTATCTCTTTCATACAAATTCTCCAAAATTTTGTCTAATCGCCTCATACAAAATGATCCCAACACTAACAGCTAGGTTAAGGCTTCTGCCCTCTTTGCTCATTGGAATTGTTATAGCATTTTGCCACCTCTTTTGCATTAACTCTATTGGCAGTCCTTTAGTTTCACTCCCAAAAATTAAAAAATCGCCCGGCTTATACTCCACATCAAAGTAGTATCTAGTAGCTTTTGTAGTGGCAAAGTAGCATCTATTTAGATCCACATTTGTAACAAACTCCTCCAAGCTCTCCCACACTTTTAGATCGAGTTTATGCCAGTAATCTAGCCCCGCTCTTTTTACTGCCTTATCGCTAATATCAAAACCTAAAGGCTTAATAAGATGGAGTCTTGCTCCTGTATTGACGCAAAGCCTACCGATATTACCTGTATTTGGCGGGATTTGGGGATTGACTAGCACAACATTAAACATTAAAAAATCACTGTCTTATTAGCATAGACAAAGATGCGATCTTCAAGTGCTAGCTGCAAGGCTCTAGCAAGCACCACCTTCTCCACATCAGCTCCCGCCTTTTTCATCTGCTGCCATGAAAATGTGTGATCCACTCTTATTACATCTTGAGCAATAATTGGGCCTTCATCTAGGTTGTTATTGACAAAGTGCGCAGTTGCCCCAATGATTTTAACTCCCCTGTCATAGGCTTGCTTATAGGGGTTTGCTCCAATGAAAGCTGGCAAAAAGGAGTGGTGAATGTTGATAATTTTGTTTTCAAACTTTT
>WGAX01000086.1 GCA_015494595.1 Nitratiruptor sp. | reverse complement strand
ATGGCTATGAGTGAGGCTGATTTGCTTATAGCTCTTGGGCCAAGATTTGATGATAGGGTAACTGGGAAGCTCTCAGAATTTGCAAAGTATGCAAAAATTATTCATGTAGATATAGATCCTAGCAGCATAGGTAAACTTGTGCATGTGGACTATCCGATAGTAGGGGATTTAAAACATGTCTTAAGTGAGCTTGTGCCTCAGGCAAAAGAGAAGGTAGATCCAAATAGATATGAAGCGTGGCGGGAGATTTTACAGCGCTATGAAGAGCTGCATCCTTTGAAATATGAGGATAGCGATGAGGTGATTAAGCCGGAGTGGGTGATTGAGCGAGTTGGGCAAAAGCTTAAAGGAAAGGCTAGGATCTCCACTGATGTAGGGCAGCATCAGATGTGGACGGCGCAGTATTACCCTTTTACAAGACCCAGAGAGTTTATTACAAGTGGTGGGCTTGGGACAATGGGCTTTGGTTTTCCTGCAGCAATGGGAGTCAAAAAGGGTGTGCCTGATGAGATCAGTGTCAATATCAGTGGTGATGGCTCAATTTTGATGAATATTCAGGAGTTGATGACAGCAGTAGAGTATAGGCTGCCTGTTATAAATATAATACTTAATAATAACTTTTTGGGAATGGTTCGCCAGTGGCAGACATTTTTTTATGATAAGCGCTATGCTGAGACCGATCTTTCGATGCAGCCAGATTTTGTGAGACTGGCTGAGAGCTTTGGAGGTGTTGGCTATAGGGTTAAGACAAAAGAGGAGTTTGACGAAGCGCTAGATGATGCTATTAGTAAAGGTGTAGTAGCACTTATTGATGTGGTAGTGGATCGCTATGAGAATGTTTTGCCGATGGTGCCTGCAGGTGGAAGTTTGTATAATATGCTGCTAGAGTATAAGGATTAGAGATGGAGATGAGAAAAGTAATATCTGTTATAGTTTTAAATGAGCATGGAGTTTTAACAAGAATTACAGGGCTCTTTGCAGCAAGAGGATATAATATAGAGAGTCTTACAGTAGCACCTATTCCAAATAGTAAATATTCGCGTCTTACAATTGTTACAAATGGATCGCCAAGAGTTATTGAGCAAATTATTAAGCAGTTGCATAAATTAATCCCCGTCTATAAAGTTATTGAGCATAGTGAGCTGGTAGAAAAGGAGATGGTTTTAGCAAAGATCCCTCTAGAGGAGCGTTTAGCAGATGTAGAGGCGCTGTGTCGGGCATATAACGGTAACATTGTAAATATCGGTGTAGATAGCGCTATTATAATGGCTGCTGATGAGCCAAAGAGAATTACAAACTTTATTAGTGCCCTTAAGCGCTTTAATCCCAAAGAGATTGTAAGAAGCGGCGTTGTAGCCATAGAGAGGTAGTATGCTTCTTACTCAAATAGCAAAAGATTTTGGCCTAGAACTAGTGGGCGAGGATAAAGAGATAAGAGCACTTAACTCTTTGCAAGAGGCTAAAGAGGATGAATTATCCTTTTTGCAAAACAGAAAGTATCTCAAAGCCCTAAAAGAGACAAAAGCTGGTGCAGTTATTGTGCAAAAGCAGTTTGTGAAATTTTTACCCAAGGGAGTAAGTGCACTTATAAGTGATGAGCCTTATGTAGCCTTAGCTAAAGTTTCTAAACTCTTTGCCAAAGAGCCGATGCAAAGAGAGGGTAAAAAGCCCTTTATTGGCAAAAATTGTCACATAGCTGATGGTGTTTATATCGGCTTTGATAGTGTCATTGGTGAAAATGTGACAATAATGAGTGGTGCAGTTATTGGAGATAATGTAAGAATAGGGGATAATAGCCTAATTTATCCCAATGTAACAATATATAGAGATTGTGTTATTGGCAAAAACTGCATCATTCACGCAGGCAGTGTTATTGGCAGTGACGGATATGGCTTTGCCACCACTAAAGAGGGGCGCCATATTAAAATATATCAAAATGGCAATGTAGTGATTGAGGATGATGTGGAGATTGGAGCAAATTGTGCTATTGATAGGGCAGTATTTGGCTCAACCGTTATTAAAAGGGGCACAAAGCTAGATAACTTAATCCAAATTGGCCACAACTGCATTATTGGTGAAAATGTCCTTATGGCTGGACAAGCTGGGATTTCTGGCAGCACTCAAATTGGCAAAAATGTAATTATTGGTGGGCAGGCTGCGACTGCTGGACATCTTACAATTGGCGATTTTGCAGTAATTGCTGCAAGAGGGGGAGTGACAAAGTCGATTGAGGGTAAAAAGGTCTACTCAGGCTTTCCACTGATGGAGCATAAACAGTGGCTAAAACTGCAAGCTCTGCTTGCTAGGCTTTTGAAAAAAAGCAGTATGGTATAATCTCAAAAAGGAGGTCAATAATGGCAAAAACACATAGTGAAATCAAGATTTTTCATCTACACGGCACAAAGGATGGGGTAGTAAGTGTTGCCCATATTACTGAGCCCTATGGAGAGGGAAGCGAGCCGGTTGTAAGCATTGGCATATCCCTGAAAGGCAATGCACTCAATCCAGAGTGGAAAGTGCATATTCCATATGAGAATATTGATGATCTGATTGAAGCTTTACAATTAGCCAAAAAAGAGTTTGGTAAAGAGTATGTGCCAGATGAAAAAGCCACGCCTCTTGATATAGATGAGGGAATAGGAGGCGATTAAAAGAGGGGTTTAGCCCCTTTGTGCTACAATAAAGCTACTAACTTCAATAAAAGAGTAGCGATGCGTAAAAGTAACTTATATCAACTCTCTTTTTATATAGTTGCAGCATATCTTTTTGCCCTATTTTTTCGCTTGTTTCTTTTTTGGGTGGCACAAGAGCATCCAGAGTTTTTCTATAGAGGTGAGCCTATAGCAATCTGGACGGCAGATGCGGGGTTGTATGGATTTTATGCCAAAAAACTTTTAGCTGGGAGTAATCTTGCTTTTAATCCTGAGACAGCATTAGGCTTTATTCTCTATTATATAGCTAAATTTTTTCATCTAACTCTTAATAGTGTTATCTTTTTTCTTCCTGCCTTTTTCTCATCTTTGATAGTTGTACCTATTATTTTAATCTTTAATGAGTTTAATCTGGCTAAACTTGGTTTTTGGAGTGCACTGGCAGCTTCAATTGCTATGAATTATTATTTTCGCACCCATTTGGGGTATTGCGATACAGATATTTTCAATTTTGTGCTCTTTTTTGCTATTCTTTATAGTTTTATAGCTCTTCTTAAGCGCAAAAATTTACTTTTTGCAGTGCTTGCTGCCTCTTTTATTACTCTTTTTCATCTATTCTACCACTCTGCAAAGCCTTTGACCTTTGGAATGTTAATCTTTTTTGCACTCTATTTGTTACTTTTTGATCGCAAAAATAGTAGTGGCTACTTAGGATTTTTGATTATAATGGCAGCCTTTTTACCTTTTAATTTGATGATAAGGGTTGCAGCAATTATAATCCTAACAGTTGTAGCAATCCTTTTGCAAAAAAGAGTGAGCTATAAAGCCTTTTTGCCTGTTTTTTTGATTGTTGCAGTAGGTGGAGGAGTGTATGGATATAAAGCTGGCTATTTGCAAAGGGCTTTTGATTATTTGCAAAAGAAGCAGCGTTATGAGCTAGTGGAAAAGGGTGGTAAAAAGATTGCACTGGAGGCTACATTAAAAACGGTAGCAGAGTCACGAGGAATAACTTTTACGCAGCTTGTCACCTATAGTAGTGGAAATATGCTCCTTTTTCTATTGGGTAGTGTTGGACTTTTGCTTCTCATAAGAGAGCGCAAGGAGGCAGCACTACTGCTTTTTCCATATCTGCTAGGTTTTGTTTCGTTGAAGGCTGGTGTGCGGTTTACTACATTTATGGTAATTCCTATTGTAAGTGGTAATGTATATCTATTATATTTTATATCACAAAAAGTAAAAGGCAAATTTTCTTCATATCTCTTTTATATTTCAGCATTTTCTTTAGTGGTCTATTATCTGCATATTATGCAGCTCTATAACTATATGCTCAAGCCATTTTTTATTAAAAATCAAGTGGCAGCTATTGATACATATCTAAACAAACAAGATAAAGGTTATATTCTTACTTGGTGGGATTATGGATGGCCTCTTTGGTATTACTCCAATAAGAGAACCCTTATAGATAATGGAAAACATCAGTATGATAACTATATTGTAGCAAAGACTCTCTTTAGCTACGATCAGCATTTTATTGCCAAGATGGATCGTTTTTTTATAGAGGAGTTTGATAAGATTTATCCTTGGGCAGTTTTACCTTATGTGATTAAAAAGTATCCATTAAGGGAGCTTTTTTCTAAATTTGACACTCTTAAGTCTCCTCGGAAAAATGGGATTTACTACTATTTTGATGATCGGATTTTGAGCAAGCTTCCTGTGATTGAGAATTTCTCCTATTTAAAAGGGGAGAAGAGGCGAGGATTTATATGGATTGATAGATTAAGAGCCTTAGATACCAAAAAGGGGATTTTGCTCGGGCAGAGTGTAAGGATTGATTTACAACGGGGGCTTCTTTATGTAGGGAAAAAAATGGATAAAATTGGTACTATCTACTTTAGTAATGGAGCTAAAATTAAAGTTATAATACCTTATAGAAGAGAGAATTATGCAATAATTGTCTATAAAAATCGATTTATTATTGGAGCATATCGCTATATTAATAGCTTTTTCTTTCAGGCTTTCTTTTTTAATAATTTAGATAAAACTCTCTATAAGACGCTTTATTTTGGTAAAGATGCTAAAATTTTTAAGCTAGTAGGAATGTAGAATGCAAGAGTTAGTGGCTTTAGTGGTATTGATGGGGGCTGGTATAGTTGGACTTATGACAAAATCCTTTGATAGTGTAATGTATATAAGTGTGGGAGTGTTTGCCTTGATTCTGTTTATAATGGATATGAGACAAAAAAGGATAAAACAGCATCATCTCAACACAATAGAGAAGAGAATGTAGACAAAAAGCCAAAAGGCCTGACAACAGGCCTTTTTCAATAATTTTGTACAAACTCTGCTATACGCCTGATACCCTCTTCAATACTTGCTAAATCGGTAGCAAAACTGAAGCGAAAGTAGCCATCACTTCCAAAACCAATTCCTGGCACTACCGCTACGCCCTTTTGCTCAAGCAGCTTTTTTGCAAATTCCATTGAATCTTTTTCTACTTGGGTGTGGTTGACAAAAAGATAAAAGGCTCCATCAGGAGTAATGACAGATAGCCCATCTATATTGTTCAACAGCTCTACTGCTCTATCTCTTCGTTTCTCAAACTCTCTTCGCATCATCTCAATATCTTCTTCAATAGAGCCATCAAGACCGGCAATTGCTGCTTTTTGTGTGATGGAGTTAATATTGGAGGTGCTTTGGCTCTGCAGCTTTTTCATAGCTTTAATGAGATCTTGATTTGGCGTGGCAAGATAGCCAAAACGCCAGCCTGTCATTGCAGCAGATTTACTAAGGCCGTTGATGGTGATGGTGCGCTCATACATATCTTTACTAATACTCGCTGCACTTGTAAAGAGTGTATCCCCATAGACAAGCTTTTCATACATCTCATCACTTGCTACAAAAATATTTGTGCCCTCAAGCACTTTAGCCAAGCTTTCTAACTCCTCTTTTGTATAGACTGCGCCTGTTGGGTTTGATGGGGTGGTAAGAATGAGCATTTTTGTTTTTGGAGTGATTGCGCTTTCTAGCTGCTTTGGCGTAATCTTAAAGCCAGATTGCTCATTAGTCTCTACTATAACAGGTTTTCCACCTGCATATTTGACAAGCTCAGGGTAAGTGACCCAATAGGGAGAGGGAATAACTACTTCATCACCCTTATCAATAAGGACTTGAGTAAGGTTAAAAAGGCTCTGTTTGGCGCCATTGCTAACAATTATATCCTCTGGTTTGTATGAGAGGTTGTTGTCTCTTAGGAGTTTGGCAGCAATTGCCTCTCTAAGCTCTGGAATTCCTTCAACCGCTGTATATTTGGTAAACCCTTCATGAATTGCTCTAATAGCCGCCTCTTTAATAGCTTTAGGTGTATCAAAATCTGGCTCACCTGCTGAAAAGCTAAGCACATCTTTACCGCTAGCTTTAAGCTCTCTCGCTAAAGAGGTGATTGCAATAGTGAGTGATTCGCTAAGTGTTTGGATT
>WGAX01000085.1 GCA_015494595.1 Nitratiruptor sp. | reverse complement strand
TGTGAGATGTGGTAATATGGCAGATCAAAGCGCTCCACCAAAGGGCGCAAAAGATCATAGTTAGAAACCACTCCTAAGATATTTGCCTCAAGCTCCCCATCAAAATGGCGTATCAAAATATCACCTAAAACATGGCTCTCTTTGGTTGCCATGAGCAAAATATTCTTCTTTCTTGGCACAATCACGCGGATATTAGCACTCTTCGGAAGTGCATTTTTGAGATCTTCTTCTAGTTTTTCCCTCTCAATCTCACCTCTTACAACACTTCGCATAAAAAATTTATTATTTTCGCTATCTACAAACTCATCATTGCGCTCAATATTGAGCCCATTTTCAAAAAAGATTTTTGATACAGTAAAAACAAGCCCCTTTTGATCCTCGCAATCAATTAAAACTCTGTAACTTCGCATCTAAACCTCTTCTTTACAATCTCTAAGCTTCTTTTTCTAAGCATTTCTCCAAGCTCCTTACCCCTATAGCCCTGCGCTAAAAGCTCCTTAGCGCTTACGGGCACAAACTTTTGATCCCAAAAACCAAACTTTTTTGCCCGTATTGTAACATCTTGCTTGTAGTTGCCCAAATACTCTTTAATAGGCAGATGCAGCGCAAGAGCAGCCAAAAATCTGTCTGTACGCCTCTTTGGCACAGCCTTTTGGCTTTTGAAAATCTTGTAATACTCCCTTGGTGTCTGGAGAATACTTAAAAAGTAGAAAAAATTTTTGTGCAGATTCTTTGCAAAGATATAGAGAAAGTAGAACTTTCTTAAAGGCTCATAGAAGTTTTTTTGCGCTTTTTTCATCTCTAAAGCAGTTTTAAAAAAGAAGCTCCTCTTTGGAGATATTTTAAAAATCTTTTTTGCAATTTCAAGGCTTAATAGATAGTAGAGCCCAAAGTGCAAATACTTTGCTTTAAACATCTTCTCAAACTCCCAAAAGATGCGCTCTTTTGAGAGATCACTGAGATCCATCTGCTGCATCACTTTACAGCTTTTTAGATCAATCCTATAGCCAAAACGGGCTGCAAACTGCATACCTCTTAGCACCCGCAAACTATCCTCTTTGAAACGCTCTTGATCAATAATTGCTATTCTTTTGGCTGCAATATCCTCAATCCCTCCCCAAAAATCTAAAAGCTTTCCATCAAAAATATCTAGCATCAAAGCATTGAGACGAAAATCTCTCCTATGGCTTGCCTCCCTCTCCTCTTTAGCCAAAGCCACTGCAAAGCCCCTATGCCCTTTGGCTACTTTTTTTTCAACTCTTGGCAAGGCAATATCGATATTATGACGATATTTGTAGACAAAAAAGCTCTTGCCAACCCCTTTTGCTCCCAATTTTTCCATCAATTTGGCAAAAAGCTCTGGCTTAATACCAAAAACTTCTATGTCAAGATCCTTTATCGGCTCAACCTCCTCATTAAAATAGCGGCGCACTAGATCCCTTACACTGCCGCCAACCATATAGATACGCTTGGTGTAAGGTGAAAAAAAATTCTTTAATAATTGAAGCTCCTCTTTTAAGGGAGCAGGAAGCTCCTGAAGTAAAAAGGGGTATTTGCCCTCATGCTCAAATCTGGCTTGCATACTGCGCTATCAAGCTTCCCATCTCACTGGTTGTTACCACCTCTTTTGCATCGAAGCTGCTTAAATCTTTTGTGCGATAACCCTCTTTGAGCACCTGCTTAATGGCCTGCTCAATTCTATCAGCAGCCCTCTCTTCACTAAATTGAAAACGCAGCATCATCGCTGCACTTGCAATAGTGGCAATCGGATTGGCAATACCTTGCTCTGCAATATCTGGTGCACTGCCGTGAATTGGCTCATAGAGCCCATACTTTTCACCAATACTAGCACTTGGCAAAAGCCCAATAGAGCCACTTAGCATACTTGCTTCATCACTTAAAATATCCCCAAAGATATTTCCTGTTAAAATCACATCAAACTGGCGAGGATCGCGAATAAGCTGCATAGCAGCATTGTCTATATAGATATGCTCCAACCTCACATCCTCATACTCTTTTGCCACCTCTTCAACAGTATCACGCCAAAGCTGGCTTACCTCTAACACATTTGCCTTATCTACTGAAGTAACTTTCCTGTTGCGTTTTCTTGCAATCTCAAATGCCACTTTTGCAATGCGCCTTACCTCATCTTTGGTATACACCATCGTATTATAGGCTCTATCACCCTCATACCCTCGGGGCTGGCCAAAGTAGATCCCGCCAATCAACTCTCTTACTACAAGCAAATCAGTCCCTTTTAATACTTCTGGCTTGAGTGTAGAGGCATTAAGCAGCTCATCATAGACCTGCACGGGGCGCAGATTTGCAAAAACTTCGAGAGCTTTACGCAGTTTGAGCAGTCCAGTCTCTGGCCGTTTGTCTCTTGGCAGATTGTCCCACTTTGGTCCACCAATAGCTCCAAAAAGCACCGCATCACAACTTTTTGCAATCTCAATTGTCTCTGGTGGTATGGGCTCGCCCGTAACATCAATCGCAGCTCCACCCAAAAGCGCCTCTTTATAGGCAATCTCAAACCCCTCTTTTACACTCACTGCATCTAAAACTTTTACAGCTTCATCAATAATCTCTGGTCCAATACCATCTCCCTTAATAAGGGCTACTGTATATTTTCTCATCTACTGCGCCTCCATTATTTTGGCTTTTGCATAGTTTATCAGCCCGCCACAAGCAAGCAGCTCTTGCATAAATGGCGGGATTGGGGTAAAGCGATACTCTTTGTGATTATTTATATCTTTGATAATTCCTTTTTCCATATCGATACTAATAAGATCTCCCTCTTTGATTGCATCACTCTCTTTAAACTCAAAAATAGGCAAACCCATATTAAATGCGTTGCGATAAAAGATTCTTGCAAAGCTCTTAGCCACTACTGCTGCTACTCCTGCAGCCTTAAGGGCAATAGGAGCGTGCTCTCGGCTGCTCCCACATCCAAAGTTCTCTCCTGCAACTATGATGTCTCCTGGCTGCAACTTTTTTACAAATTCGGGATCTGCATCCTCCATCACATGTTTTGCGAGCTCATGGGGATCGGAAGTATTGAGGTATCTTGCTGCAATAATTAAATCAGTATCAATATTATCGCCAAATTTCCACACTTTTCCCGTAATCACATTCATTTAGGCTCCTCTCAATTTTTGGTGATTTTATCAAAAAAGCCCCAAAAAGGCAAAATTATTGCACTTTAAAAATTTTATGGTATAATTGGGCGCAATTTACAACCCCGTTACTATTACAATCTTCTAAGGAGCTACTTAATATGGCTGCAAAAGATCTCAATAAAAAATTAGAGGAATTTTTTAAAGAGCACAAAGATAAATATGTTACATACGAGCAATTAGTAGAGTTATTTGAGCGTCAACCCACCCAGGCGCAAGCTAAAAAGATTTTAACACTACAAAAAAAGTATAATGTAGATATTATCACAAGTGGAGAAGCTGCTAAAAAGCTTAATATCCAAGAGAGAGCAAAAAAAGAGGAGGAGCGAAAAAAGCTCTCTGAAGAGGAGCTAGCAGAGGAGTTTGATCTTACAAAAGATAAGGAGCTGCTAGAGTGGAGTAGAAGCGACAGTCCAGTAAGAATGTATCTAAGAGAGATGGGACAAATTCCACTTCTTACAAAAGAGGAAGAGATTGAATTATCCAAAAAAATTGAGCTTGGCGAAAATATTATCCTGGATGCAATCTGCTCAGTACCTTACTTAATCGATTTTATTCTTGATTACAAAGAGCCCCTCATCAATAGAGAAAGAAGAGTAAAAGAGCTCTTTAAAAGTTTTGAGGAAGAGGCGGATGAGGAGGAAGAGGAGAATCTCGATAAAGAGGCCAAAAAGGCCAAAAAATACTCTAAGCGTGAAAAGAAAATCATTGAGCTTTTTAAAGCTTTAGAGAAAGCAAAAAAGGAGTGGCTCAAAGTTAGAGACAAAGAGCTGCCAGAAGATGCCTCGCCTGAAGAAAAATTTCATCATGAGCTTGTAGTAGCTTTTAAGAAAAAGCAGCTCAAAGAGCGTCTGCTTGAACTTGGACCTACCAGCAAGCTTATTAATGAGCTTGTCAAATCGATGGAGACTGCTCTAAAGAGCGATGAAGGGTTTGAAAAGGAGCTTAAAAAGCTAGAATATAGACTGCCTCTTTTTAATGAGCAGCTACGAGAGAACCATAGAAAGCTGTTAGAAGAGATTACTAAACTCTCTAAAGAGGAGATTGCCTCTCGCGTCCCAGAGGCTACGATGGTAAGCACCTATATGGATATTAAAAAGCTCTTTTTGGCAAAAGAGGCAAGCAAAAAGGGTTTCAATCTAGAGCCTGAAAAGCTAGCAGAGATTTTGGAGCAGATTAAAAGAGGTAAAAAGATTAGCGAAGAGGCAAAAACAAGAATGGCAAAATCAAACCTTCGCCTCGTTGTCTCCATTGCCAAGCGCTATACCAATAGAGGACTCCCTTTTTTGGATCTGATTCAAGAGGGCAATATCGGACTTATGAAAGCGGTAGATAAGTTTGAGTATAAAAAGGGGTATAAATTCTCCACTTATGCTACCTGGTGGATACGCCAAGCAATCAGCAGAGCTATTGCCGATCAAGCCAGAACTATTAGGATTCCAATCCATATGATTGAAACGATCAACCGCATCAACAAAATTGTGCGCAAACATCTCCAAGAGACAGGCAAAGAGCCAGATGTAGAAACCATTGCCAAAGAGGTGGGACTACCGGTAGATAAAGTCAAAAATGTGATTAAAATTACTAAAGAGCCAGTGAGTTTAGAAGCACCTATTGGTAACGAAGAGGATGGTAAATTTGGTGACTTCATAGAAGACAAAAGCGCTCCAAATCCACTGGAGGTGATAATGCGAGAAGATATGAAGCAAAAGATTGATGAGATTCTCGATCATCTCAACGAAAGAGAAAAAGCGGTAGTGCGTATGCGCTTTGGGCTTATGCCAGATGAGAGTGATCGAACCCTGGAAGAGATTGGCAGGGAGCTTAATGTCACAAGGGAGAGAGTGCGCCAGATTGAGAGCAGCGCTATTAAAAAGCTCAAGCATCCAAAAGTTGGCAGAAAAATTAAAAACTATATAGAAGACTAAACCAGCAGGGGGCTATTCCCTGCTAAAGAGTGCGTAAATCATCGCACTTACTGGCAAAACTGCTAACCCTAATAAAAAGCTTATAGGCTCAAATACTGCTCTTCTTATGAGCATCAATATGGCAACTACTAAAAAAAGATACCCTAAAAGCCTATAG
>WGAX01000084.1 GCA_015494595.1 Nitratiruptor sp. | reverse complement strand
GCATTGATAGCAATATCGATAGAGCAGTAGAGATTATCTACAACCTCAAAGGCAAACTTATCGTTACAGGTGTTGGCAAAAGCGGGCTGGTTGGCAGCAAAATTGCAGCAACATTTGCTTCCACCGGCACGCCCAGCTTTTTTATTCACCCCACAGAGGCGCTGCATGGTGATTTAGGGATGATTGGCAAAGATGATGGGGTATTGGCGATAAGTTACAGCGGA
Source organism: Nitratiruptor sp. (assembly GCA_015494595.1). Lineage (GTDB taxonomy): Bacteria > Campylobacterota > Campylobacteria > Campylobacterales > Nitratiruptoraceae > Nitratiruptor. The sequence goes on along the minus strand of WGAX01000084.1, from coordinate 3,269 downwards.
GAGAGTGAGGAGCTTATAAAGATTTTACCCCATGTTAAGCGCTTTGATATTCCTCTGATTGGAATGAGCAGTAAAAAAGAGTCCACCCTTGGGCGCTATAGCGATGTGTTTATCTCTATTACCGTGCCAAAGGAGGCTTGCCCCCTGCAGGCTGCTCCTACTGCTTCAACTACTTTGACAATGGCACTTGGCGATGCATTGGCTGTGTGCTTGATGAAAAAGAGAGATTTTAAGGTGAGCGATTTTGCCTCTTTTCATCCGGGAGGAAGCCTTGGTAGAAGGCTTTTTATCAAAGTCAAAGATCTCATGCGCACAAGCAATTTGCCTGTTATCGATGAGGATACGCCACTAAAAGAGGCGATAGTGGTGATGAGCGAGGGAAGGCTTGGTAATGTGATTATTACCGATAGCAATGGTAGAGTCAAAGCGGTGCTTAGTGATGGGGATCTGCGTAGAGCACTCATGCGAGAGGATTTTGATCTTAATCAAAAGGCAATCGATTACGCCTCACTCAAACCAAAAACTATCAATAATCTTGAAATCTTGGCAAGCGATGCCCTTAAAATTATAGAGGATCACAAAATTCAGATGCTCATTATAGTAGATAGCGAGCAAAAACTGCAAGGGGTGTTGCATATTCACGATTTAGTGGAGGCGGGTATCAGATGAGACTCAATAAATATATCTCCCATAATACAACCTACTCTAGGCGTGAAGCAGATAGGCTTATTGAGCAGGGATTGGTAAAGGTTGGACAGAAGATAGTCAAAGAGCCCTATTATGATGTGAAGCAAAATGATAAAGTCTTTGTAAAAGGCAGACTCATTAAGCCAAAAGTTGATTATACCGTTATTGTCTACAATAAGCCAAAAGGTGAGCTTGTAAGCAAAAAAGATCCTCGCGGTAGAAAAACGATTTACGATACTCTTCCTAAGAAATTTGCTCACTTCATCCCTGTTGGTAGACTTGATTTTGCTAGTGAGGGGCTTTTGCTGCTTACTGACTCTCCAAAAGTTGCTAGGGCTTTAATGGAAGGGGATATTCCAAGAGTCTATAATGTAAAAATTAGAGGTGAAGTAACTCCACAGATAGAGGAGGCTATGCGAGAGGGTTTAGAAGTAGAAGATGCAAGAGCCGGAGGGCATGAAAAGAGCTCTATAACCTCGATGCAGTTTGCACCATTTTTTGCTTATAGGATTGATAAAAGTGCCCCCACCTACTCTAAGCTAAAAGTTGCTCTTACAGAGGGTAAAAATAGAGAGATTCGTAGATTTTTTGCTCATTTTGGTAAAGATGTGCTAAACTTAAAAAGGGTAGAGTATGGCTGGATCAAGCTCAATGCTCTGCCTACAGGCAAAATCAGGTATCTAAGTAAAAAAGAGTATGCAAAATTAAAAGAGTATCTAAAGGAATTTTATGACAAAAATAGTCCTAAGCACAAATCACAAAAGCGAGATGATTGAGATTACGGAGATTGTCAAAGAGGAGGTAATCAAGAGTGGCGTAACAAATGGTAGCTGTATTGTCTACTCTCCACATACAACAACGGGAGTGCTACTTTTTGAAAATGTAGACCCCAGTTTACAAAGGGACTTTTTGGCACATATGAGTAGATTGGTGCCAAAAAGTGATCGCTATGCCCACGGGGAAAATGCAGACGCACACCTTAAATCTGCTCTAACTGGCAATAGCATAGCAATTCCTGTAGTAGATGCTAAGTTGATGCTAGGAGAGTGGCAGGGGATCTTCTTTTGTGAGTATGATGGACCAAGGGCCAATAGAGAGCTTTTTATTAAAGTTATTAATGGTTAATTTATACAGTGTATCGTATGGAGAGAGAAACATTATTTTAACTTTTTAGATCTACCATCCCACTGAGGATGGTAGATAACTGTTTATCAATAATAGTGCTCGCTGTTGCTTGGATATTCTGTATTGGAAGGATATTCACTACCGCCGCTTGGATATTCAGATGGATGAGAGCTATTTCCACCAACTTCTGGAACTTCTGGGAATGTTGAGGGTGATGTAGATGGTTTTTCTGTTGAAGGCTTCTGCGTTTCTTGTGATGATGGCTGTGATGGTTTCTCAGTAGATGGCGGTTGCGGTGATGGCTGCGATGGTTTTTGATTCTCTTGTGATTGTGATGGTGGTGTAGATGGTTTTTCAGTACTTGGTGGTTTTTGGTTTTCTTGTGATGGTTTAGATGGTTGATGTGATGGTTGTTCTTCATATTGTGGATGATGATGTTTGATTACATCTTCTCTAATCTTACTGTTGAGATTAGCAATAACATTTGTAGCACTAATTGGATTAGCTGCTGTTTTTGCAATAGGATGAAGTGCAATAGTAATACCTACAAATCCCCTATTCTCTCCTGTATCATAATTGTGTGACCATCCTGCAAATATATTGCTATTTTTAAAAATATTTTTAGATAAACTTACAAAATATGAATCTTCAGTATTGATACCTGCAATCACATCTACTACATCAAAAGCCTTATAATCAAAACTAACTGTTCCTACACCTTTGTAGTATCCTTTATCCAATTTATCTAATGTTCCACCCACATATGTATAGTTTGCTTGCCAATGCAAACTTGGCAATAGCTCTCCATATACAGCTGTATCAATATAGTAGCCTTTATACTTATCACCGATATTGCCTATCTTTTTTACATATAAGCCGCCTCCTGCAATCCTTGCACTTTGAATAAAACTTGATTCTAAAGTATATGTAGCGCCCACTCCAAGGGCTAATGTATCATTAGAAGCACTGCTAAGATCAAGCCCAAAATTTGCTTCTGCTGATGCTGCTGTAGTTAAAAGTGCTAAGGAAGCTATAACTGGTATACATTTTCTTTTTATTCGTTTCATTAGAAACTCCTTTTTCTTCTATCAATAAAATTATAAATCAATTAATATTAAAAATAGATAATAAAAACTTTAAATAAATTTTAAGAGCAATAAGAGGAGGGCTGCTTAATAGAAAAAAATTATTAATAGAAATTTAATATTTACTATGATATACTATCATAAAAAGATGAAGGAGGAAAAAATATGAAAAGAACTGTTATAGTTTTAAATATATTTATAGGTATGAGTGCTATTGCAAGTGATGCATTAATACAAAAGGCCAAACAAGCAGCTCTTAAGCCAATCCCCCAAGAGGTGAGCAAGCTTTTCAAACTCATCGACAATCCTAAAAACCCTATCACAAAGCAAAAAGTTGAGCTGGGGAAAAAGCTCTATTTTGATCCTAGACTC
>WGAX01000083.1 GCA_015494595.1 Nitratiruptor sp. | reverse complement strand
TTTTTGGCTTACTAAAGGCTAGGGCTGTTTGGGTAAGAAGATTATCAGCTATGCCGTTGCTGAGCTTATTGATAGTATTGGCAGTAGCTGGAGCAATCACAAAGAGATCGAAATCTTCGCATACATGAATATGGTTGTTGCGATTAGTCCAGTCTTCAGTATTTTCATCCAAAACCTTTTCACTTCCAGCCCCCTCAAAGGTAAGAGGTGTTATAAACTTTTTTGCTCCTGCAGTTATTACCACTTTGACTTTTGCATTTGCTTTTTTAAAAAGGCGTAAAAGCTCCACTGCTTTATAAATTGCAATGGAGCCTGTAACTCCTAAAAGGATCTTTTTATCGGTTAGCATCACTTTTCCCAAAAAATTTGTAGTAGAAATCCTTCACTATCTTTAGCGGTGTCCTACTAATAGCAAGACACCCTTTTTCTACATCTTTAGTTACAGTTGTGCCTGCAGCAATGATTACATCATCTTCAACTTTTACAGGGGCTATGAGTTGGGTGTCGCTGCCGATAAAGACATTTTTACCAATGATGGTTCTGTGTTTTTGTTTGCCATCATAGTTGCAAGTAATTGTGCCAGCTCCCACATTGGTGCCCTCATCAATCTGGCTATCACCTAGATAGCTTAAATGCCCAGCTTTCACGCCATTGAGCCTAGAGTTTTTCACCTCTACAAAGTTGCCAATGTGGGTATCTTGGAGTTTGCTTTTTGGGCGAATGCGTGCCAAGGGGCCGATGGAGCAAAAGGAGATTGTGGCATCTTCAATGACGCTATTTGCTTTGATGTGGCTCTGCTTGATAGTGCTTTTGCCTTTAATCACGCATCCGCTCTCTACCTCACACTCTCCATCAAACTCCACTTCAATCCCTATGAAGCTTGTTTTTGGCAAGCGAAAAATCACCCCCTTTTGCATCCACTTCTGTTTGATGCGATCTTGCATAATCTCCTCTGCTGCTGCAAGATCGGCTTTGGAGTTGACCCCTTTGAAGCTCTCCTCTTTGACAAAGAGAGGCTTAATGGTATAACCCTCTTTTTTGGCTAGGGCTATGATGTCGGTAAGGTAATACTCCTTTTGGGCATTATTGTTGGAGAGCTTTGGTAAGAATTTCTCTAAAACCTCTTTGTTAAAAAGATAGACTCCAGCATTGACGCTGCTGATGCAAAGCTCATCCTCACTTGCATCCTTTTGCTCTACAATTTTTTCTACCTCATTGTTGCAAATCACAACCCTCCCATAACCGCTGGGATTTTCAAGCTCAATCACGCTCATTACAATATCTGCCTCAACTGCTAAAAATTGCTCAAGCTCTTTTGCTTGGATGAGGGGCATATCGCCATTAAGCACCAAAACTTTCTCTTTTTTTGGAGTATAGGCTTTGAGTGCCCCGCCCGTTCCTGGATAGTTGGCGTGATCTTGAAGGATAAAATTGACATTATCAAACTCTTTTTGAATATACTCTTTGATAATCTGGGCTTTGTGATAGAGCACTACACTTATATCATCGCTTAGCTTTTTGGCCTCTTTGATAATATGCCATATCATTGGCTTGTCGCTGATGGTGTGCAAGACTTTGGGCAGGTTGCTTTTCATCCGCGTCCCTTGCCCGGCAGCTAATATCACGATGCTTAGATCCATTTGGTGCCTTTGGATATAATTTTAAGTAAATATTACCTAAATAAGGCTAATAAAATTATGAATTGTGCGTATTTTGGTGTGTGTGGAAGCTGCAAAGAGCATGGAAGCTATGAGCAGCAGCTAGAAAAAAAGGTAAAAAGATTTCAAGATCTCTTTGGTATAACGCCAGAAGTTTTTACCTCAAAGCCCCAGCACTTTCGGGCTAGAGCAGAGTTTGGCTACATTGATGGCTCCTATACGATGTATAGCGTGAATGGGGGAGTTGTAAGGATTGAAAGTTGTCCTATTGTATTGGAGCCAATATTTGCATTGATGCCAAAGTTAAGGGAGTATCTAGCTTCTAATGAAATACTCTCTGTTAAGCTTTTTCGCCTCGATTTTCTAAGCTCTACACTTAGCAATACGCTGGTAACTCTTGTGTATCATAGGCCAATTGATGAGGTGTGGGAAAAGGAGGCTAGAAAATTGGCAAAAGAGCTTGGTATTAGTATAGTTGGCAGAAGCAGAGGCAAAAAAATAGTTATTGGCAAAGATTATGTAAAAGAGCAGATTGCAGGCATATACTATTACCACTATGAGGGAAGCTTTACCCAGCCAAACCCTTTTGTGAATGCTAAAATGATTGAGTGGGCTAAAGAGGCTGAGATAGAGGGGGATCTATTGGAGCTCTATTGTGGTAGTGGCAATTTTACTCTACCTCTTGCAAAGAGTTGTCGCAAGGTGCTAGCAACTGAAGTGAGTAAAACAGCTATCAAAGCTGCAAAGCTCAATGCCTCAATGAATAATATAAAAAATGTTACATTTGTTCGCTTGAGTGCTGAGGAGGTGAGCGAAGCATTGGC
>WGAX01000082.1 GCA_015494595.1 Nitratiruptor sp. | reverse complement strand
AGCATCAAACTCTTTTTTAAATTCGCTTCCGTTATCTGATAGAATAGCGAGTGTATGTTTTTGTCTGTTTTTTATAGATGTAATGCCATCGATGAGAGCTTCAAGGGCATATGCGGTATGTTTTGCGTGTTTGGATGGTATGGCTATAGCAAAGGCTATACGACTTACTGGATCAATCATCGTGAGGATATATCTTCTTATACCGTTGGATACTCTTTGAATGGTGTCTACCGCCCATAATCCAAAGGGTTTGGTTTTGAGGTTTTTGGGCTTTCTTTTTTTATTGGAAGCTCTCTTTTTTGGTTTGACTCTCCCTTTGCTATCTACTCTGTAGGGAAAAAGCCTCATTTTATCTGGATCTTTTGAAATAATTCTTCCTATTGTGGACTCTGATGGAGTTTTTAGTCCTTTTTCTTCACAAAAGGGTTTAAGCAGATGGTAGAGTTTTGTTTTGCCTATATTTGGATACTCTTTTCTTAATTTTCGTATCTGGCTGACTATTTCTAAAGGTACTTTAGACTCTCGGACTCTTTTAGGTCTTCGTGATTTTGGATTGAGAGCCGATATATCCCCTTTTGCCTCCTTTAAGGTTCTCTTCCATCGAAAAAGAGTTCTTCTGCTTACTTCAAATGCCTCGATAGTAGCCTCTAATCCGTATTTCTCCCAAAACTCTAATATCTTTACTCTTCTTTTTGCCTCTTCGCTTATCATAAGCGAATTGTAGTATATCCTCTCTAATCTTTTATACCCTTTGACCCCTGCTAACGTGTATCTAATCTGCACTCTTTATCCCCTTTCAAAGAGTGCCAGATGTTTTTGAACTTTTGCAGAAAATGTATAAACCCTCCCAAATTTAGGCTTTTTTTATAGCTATTTTGGGAATCGGTTTTTAGGAATTGCTATAATATTAGCAAAAAAAAGGTGGAAATGTGAAAATTCAAAGATTTAGCCGTATCGGCTTTATTATGGCTGCAGCGGGTAGTGCTGTGGGGCTTGGTAATATCTGGAAATTTCCCTATATGACAGGAGTATATGGAGGTGGAGCTTTTGTATTGGTCTATCTTGTTACCATCGCATTTATCGGATTTTCTGTAATGATTGCAGAGATGCTTATAGGCGCTCTTGGGAGAAGCGATACAGTTAGCAGTTTTGAAAAACTTGCCCCGCCAAAGCAGAAATGGTGGAAATATGCCGGTTTTATGGGCTTTAATGGCGTAATTATTATGACTTTTTACTCTGTTGTGATTGGATGGATTTTTTACTATCTTGTATCAGTTTTTACTGGGCTTCCAGATAATACCCAAACAGCAAAGTCAATTTTTAATAACCTTGTGGGCAATGAGGTGCTTTTGCAGATCTTTTTTCACACTCTTAGTGTGATTATTGTGGGTTTTATTGTCTATAAAGGGATTAAAGGTGGGATTGAAAAGATTAACCTTATTCTCATGCCAGCCTTGATGGTTATTCTTTTTGGTCTGCTAGCTTATGCTATGAGCCTGGATGGATTTAAGGAAGCTTTAGCTTTTATGTTTGAGCCAAAATGGGAAAAGCTCAATTCCGAAGCCTTCATCAGAGCAGTTGGGCACTCATTTTTTACCCTCTCTTTAGGTATGGGGGCCATTATGACCTATGCTGCCTCTTTACCAAAAGATACCTCTATTACAAAAACTGCTTTTATTGTAACATTTATGGATACTTTGATCGCTTTAGTGGCTGGACTTGTCATTTTTAGCTTTTTATTTCAGTTTCATGCCCAACCTTCACAAGGTCCAGGACTTGTCTTTATCTCCTTACCTACCATTTTACATAACTTTGGCTCATTGGGTATATTTTTTGCTCTGCTTTTCTTCTTAGCTCTTGCATTTGCTGGCATCACTTCTGCTATTAGCTTGGTAGAGCCTGTTGTGCAGTATCTTATCGATCGTTTTGGTATGAGCCGCACAAAAGCAGTAATTGTAATAAGTTTGATCTACTGGTTGATTGGTATTGGAGCAATTCTTTCCTATTCCAAAGCTTGGGGGGCCATCTTCTCACTTGGAGGTAAACCACTCTTTGATATTCTCGAATATACTACAGACTCTATTCTCTTGCCTCTTGGAGGATTTCTCATTGCTGTGTTTGTGGGCTATGTGCTGCCAAAAAGTGAAGTGCGGGCTCATCTTCATACCCCTAATGAGCTCAAAGCAAAACTTTACGATATTTGGCTCTTTTCTATTCGCTATATTGCTCCTCTTGCTCTTATTTTTATGATGCTTAATTTGATGGGCATTATAAGCCTATGAAAAAAATATTTTTGCTTTTTGTAGCTTCATACCTCTTTGGGGCTGCTATCTCTATCTATAATGGACAAACTTTACTCATACCTTTTAAAAAGAGTTATGAGGTTAATCTGAGCCATACAACCCTAAAGAGTTGGCTTATTATCCCAATACCTTATACTATGAAACCTGCTACTAAAAAGCTCAAAATAGATGGTAAAACGATAAGTTTGACAATTAAACAAAAAAAGTATCCAAAAGAGCAATTAGAAGTAGCCTCTAGCAAAGTTCACCCTCCAAAATCTTTGCTAAAACGCATTGCTAAAGAGTATCAAGAGGCTAAGAAAATCTATAGCACAACGAGCCAGCAATCTTATATTACCAAGCCTTTCATTTTACCTCTTCAAAGCAAAATTACCGATCCTTTTGGTGTGGCTAGAGTTTTTAACAACAGACTCAAAAGTTATCACAGCGGTACAGACTTTCGTGCTCGTGTTGGTACACCTGTCAAAGCGATCAACGATGGCGTGGTGGTGCTTGCAAAAAAGCGCTACTACGCAGGAGGCTCTGTCATTATTAATCATGGTAGAGGAATTTATAGCTGTTATTACCATCTTAGCCGCTTCAAAGTGAAACCAGGAGAGAGGGTTAAAAGAGGGCAAATCATAGCTCTTAGCGGTAAAAGTGGGCGTATTACAGGCCCTCATCTGCATCTAACTATTAAAATCAAAGGTATTAGCGTTGATCCAATGCAATTTATCTATCTTATGAATGCTTCACTTAAAGATTGATTATATTGTGGTGGCCTAAGGCCACCAGTGATTAAATGCCAAGCGCTTTGCAGCTTTGGAGTGTCAATGCACCTTGGGCTAGACCATGCTCTTTTTGGTATGCGTTAAGTGCTCTTTGTGTAAGAGGTCCATAGATACCATCAATTGGACCTTTATAGTATCCAAGTTTTTTAAGTTTGATTTGTAGGTTTTTGATAAGTCCTGGAGTAATATTTGTTTGGCATACAACAGGCTCCCATTTATATTCGATGTCATGTACTTTGACTCGTCTTGTAACATATGCGTATCTTGGAGGAATCTCTTTTTTGATCACTTTTGCTGGCTCAACAAGTTTTTTTACTCTTACAGTTTTGTATACTGGAGGAATTTTTATAACTTTTGTTCCTGCTGGTTTGACAAGTACCCGTTTTCTCACTGTTTTATAGACTGCTGGAATTTTTATTTTTCTTGTTACAGGTGGCTCGACCATAATTTTTTGGCGAATGATTTTATATTTAGCAGGAACTTTCACCAAACACATAATTTCACCAGTTGATGGATTAAATCGTTTGCTTAATATGCTATTGTTATTGCCTTCATATAAAGCTTTACCCCTTTTCCATACTGTATGCTCTGGCTCTACGAGTACCCTTTTACTGACCCATTGATATTTAGCAGGACGAACGACAACTATTTTTTCGCTTGCTGGTCTTACTACTACCTTTTCAGTAACCGTTTTATATACCGGTGGAGTGGGAACAATTTTCTCACTAGCTTCTCGCACAAGCACCTTTTCTGTTACCCATTGATATTTTGGAGGAATTGTAATAACTTTTTCTCCTCCTTTATCGACAACTACGCGTACTCTTTCCATTTTGTATTTTGGTGGAATTACTACTCTTGCATAACACATACCGGGTTTTGCATCTGGTGGAAGAAGAGTTAAACCAGTTGGAGGGAGTTTGAGTGCTTTTGCATTTTGCATCTTTTTACACTTTTCTATCTCTTTGCTGGTTTGTTGAAGCTGCTCCTCCATTTGCATAAGTTGCTGCTGTGTTTGAGTGAGTTGTTGCTCTGTTTGAGCAAGCTCCTCTTTGCGCTTTTTGGCAAGCTCTGCACAATCTTTAATAGTTGCACACTCTGCATTTGCTACTGATGCCTTATTGGCACACCCTGTAAAAAATAGTACCGCAAAAATTGTGGTGGTTATTAATACCATTTTTCGTTTCATAATAGCCTCCTCATTATAAGTAAATCAAATGCATAATGATTATAACGCAAAGTAGTGTTTTTTTAATGTCTTTTTTGTGGCTTTTTTGTGATATTAACTATTTTCTGCTAGGAGGATGTAATATGGAAGATTTGGCCGCAACTTAAAGTTGCGGACCAGCTTTGGAGTAGTCGAAGTTGCCGTAGCCCTCATACCGTTTGAAGTTTTGGATGAACAGTTTGGCTAAGTGCTCAAGCTGTCTGTCGTATGCCTCTTTGTCCTCCCATGTATTGCGAGGGTTGAGGATTACACTATCGACACCTTTGATAGCTTTTGGAATAGAGAGATTGAAAATTGGCAATGTTTCAAATTTAGCTTCATTGATGCTGCCATCAAGAATTGCATTAATACAAGCGCGAGTAGCCGGTAGGCTCATTCTTTTACCCACGCCATATGGACCTCCTGTCCAGCCGGTATTGACGAGATAGACATTGACATTGTGTTTATCGATCTTTTCCCCCAATAGCTTGGCGTAAACAGTTGGATGTAGTGGCAAGAAGGCTTCACCAAAGCAGGCGCTAAATGTAGCCACAGGCTCTGTGATGCCTCGCTCAGTCCCTGCAACTTTAGCGGTGTAGCCACTGAGGAAGTAGTACATCGCCTGCTCTTTGGTGAGTTTGCTTACAGGCGGCAATACCCCAAAAGCATCGGCGCTTAAAAAGATGATATTTTGTGGATGTGGGCCTTGCAGATCCTCTTTGTGCTTGCAGATATGATAAATGGGGTAGCTCACTCGTGTATTTTCTGTTTTGCTGGCATCTTCGAAATCTACCTCTCCACCCTCTTTAATTACTACATTTTCAAGGAGTGCATTGCGTTTGATGGCGTTGTAAATATCTGGCTCTTTCTCTCTGTCAAGCCCAATCACTTTAGCATAGCAGCCACCCTCGAAATTGAAAACCCCTTTGTCATCCCATCCGTGCTCATCATCGCCAATAAGGCGTCTGTTCGGATCGGCACTTAGCGTAGTTTTGCCTGTACCACTAAGACCAAAAAAGAGCGCTACATCATCCTTTTCGCCAATATTGGCTGAGCAGTGCATACTGAGCTTACCCTCAAGAGGTAGCCAGTAGTTCATCATAGAAAAGATTCCCTTTTTGATCTCTCCTCCATACCATGTACCGCCGATAATTGCTACATTTTCTTCAATATTGAATATGATGAAGACATCGGAGTTGAGGCCATGCTCTTTGTAACGATCATTTTTGAGGTTTGCAGCCACATAGAGGGTAAAGTCTGGATGGAAGTTTGCTAGCTCCTCTTGGGTGGGGCGGATAAACATATTTTTAACAAAATGGGCTTGCCAAGCGATTTCTGTGACAACTCGAATTGCCTTCTTGCTCTCCTCGCTTGCTCCGGCGTATGCATCCATAATATAGAGGTCTTTGTTACTTAAGTACTCTTTGACATTATCAAAGAGCTCATCAAAAATCTCTTTGGATATTGGTTGGTTGATCTCTCCCCATGCGATATATTTTTCGCTAGGAGGCTGTTTGACAAAATATTTATCCTTAGGGCTTCTGCCTGTAAAGATGCCAGTATCTACCGCTACTGCACCTAATTGGGTCTCCACGCCCTCGTTTTGCTGGATTTCATGCTCAAAAAGTGTTTCATAATCTGGATTGTGATAGATCCTCTTGATATTTTTAATACCAAGCTTTTCTAAGTCATTGATTTGCATCGTGACCTTCTTTGTGTTGATTTGTAACGCAATTGTAACAATTATTTACTAAAATTTCCAACTACTGGCTATGCTCTTTAGCATACTCCGGCGTGCAAAAAATTCCGCAGTGACACTTGCCCTCTTGGGGTACTTCTTGCTCGATTGCCGGTTTGCATGGGCAGATTCTATCATCTGCGCTTTTGAATTTGCCATCCTCTTCTATCACCATAAAGCAGGGGCAAAATCGCTTACCATACATCAGTTTGTGTCTAGCTAAGCCCATAATAATACCCTCATTAATCTCTTCGTTAGGGTTGTAAACCCACCCAAACTGTTTGCACACTTTATCAGTAAATTTTT
>WGAX01000081.1 GCA_015494595.1 Nitratiruptor sp. | reverse complement strand
GACGATATACCTAGGCTTTCCTCTAAAAGAGATTATCGCCTCGTCCCGCTCCTCAAGCTCTTTTTCTATAGCTTTGATGCCTTTGACTTTCAAATCGTTTGCAGTGATCATATCGTATCCTTAATAGTGCGATTTATCATATTATAGCATAGTGGTTATGAAGATCGGTTTGGCCAAAATAGAATCAATACTAGAGATTTACTTCAATAATGTATTTTTATCATCCACTAAAATTCCACAAACTTTGTCAAAGACACTCTACGCGAACTCGTAGAATTCTCTTGCATCTTCGAGTGTCAGCTTGCCGTATGGCAAAAGTCCCATGTCTCCTGGATAGCGTGAGTCGATGTAAAGTTCGTCCAATAGCTGTAACAATTCATCTTTCTCACTCAAGTCTATACCTGCTAAATCTATTAATGTTTGTAATTTGTGAATCTTTGGAATCTTGATTTGCTGTAGCTCCAATATAGTTTTTAGTGACTTTTCAATAGCTTGATGGGAATGAAAAGCCACCATTGGAGTCAAAAACTCATCATCTATTATTTTTCTACACTTTTCAAATCCATTAATGCTGCTTTTAACCATTCATTTAGCAACTTTTTCATATAGTATCTTCCCATCTTCTAAAATCATTCTACTAAACATACTATCTAACTCTTTAAATTTCTCAAACATTGGTTTGGTATGCACAATCAAATCTATTGGTATAAATTTTTGTAAATCTCTCAATCTTTTTGAATATCTAAGATAGACTGCACTTTTTTCCCTCCAACTCTTTGGCATAATAGTCAACTTGCTTTCTTCTACTCCTTATCCCCTTTTAAAATCATCATCAATTCTTACAATATCATCTTCTTCTGTATACTCTCCTACTTGCGCTTCTATTAAAACTACTGGGATTTTACCCTCATTTGCCAAGCGGTGAACTTCGCCCATCTTGATATAGGTGCTCTCATTTGGGCGGACATAGTAGGTCTTATCTCCTACCGTAACGGTTGCGGTTCCACTCACTACGATCCAGTGCTCGTTACGATGAAAGTGCTTTTGCAAACTAAGTCTTTTACCTGGTTTGACAACAATACGCTTAATCTTATAACCTCTCTCATCTATAAGCACCTCATAAGTCCCCCAAGGACGATGCACCACAGGATGGACTCTAAGCAAATTGCTGCCTTGCAACTGCTTCACCACCTCTTTGACCTTTTGGCTTTGCCCCTTTTTTATAATCAAAAGTGCATCTTTGGTATCTACAACTAAAAAACCTTCCAAGCCTATCACCGCAACAGCTCTTTTGCTATAGTAAAAGTTGTTGCTACTATCTACCTCTATTGCCTTTGTGCCCTCTATCTCCTGACTCAATGCATCAAAACTTCCCATATCGCTCCATCTAAATGTTGAAGGCACCACTTTAATTTTATCACTCTTCTCCATAATCGCATAATCAACACTTATATCTTCTAACTCCTGCATACCTTTGAGACGAAAATGGCTTTGACTCAGTTGTTGGCGATTTTGAAAAATCTCCTTTGCTTTTGTAAAAAGTTTAGGCTTATACTTTTGCAACTGCTGCAAATAGACTCCTGCCTTAAACATAAACATCCCGCTATTCCAAAAAAATCCTCTTTTTACAAACTCTTCAGCCTCTTTCTCTGAGGGCTTTTCATAAAAGCGCTTCACATCAAAGCCCTCCGCTTCTATATAGCCGTAGCCGCTGTGAGCAGATGTTGGCTTAATACCAAAGGTTACCAAAAAACCTTCTTTTGCAAACTCTTGAGCCTGAGTAGCTGCTTCTTGATAATAGGCTTCATCCTTTATTAAATGATCGCTTGGCGTTACAAAGAGTATCTCATCCGCATCACTATCAAAGGCAGCAAAAGCTATGGCAACGGCAGTGTTTTTGCCCACATCCTCCAATAAAAATCTACCTCTAAAGCCCTCCTCTTCCATCTGATCCAAAGCCAAGAAGTAGTGCTCATCATTAGTTATAACTACAAAATTATCACATACCTTACTATTGCGTTTTAGTGTCTTTTGATAAAGACTTTTGCCATCAAACAACTGCAAAAACTGCTTTGGCATCAGTTTTCTACTCAGAGGCCATAGCCTTGTACCGCTTCCACCACACAAGACTACATTTTTCATTTTACACCTACCTGATGGTATTCAAAGCCAAGTTCTTGGAGTTTCTCTTTGTTATACTGGTTTCTGCCATCAAAGATGATAGGGCTTTTAAGCCTCTTTTGCATCTCGTAAAAATCGGGGCTTCTAAACTCTTTCCACTCAGTTACCAAAATCATCGCATCTGCACCATTTAAAGCATCATATTTGTTGTCGAAATACTCGATATTTTTCACATCTTTGAGCCAGAAGTTTTTCGCTTCTTCCATCGCCTTTGGATCGTAAGCCTGGATTTTGGCGCCTCTTTTGGTAAGTTCATTAATGATTGTAATGGAAGGGGCTTCACGCATATCATCAGTCTCTGGCTTGAAGCTTAGCCCCCAAATAGCAAAAGTTTTGCCCGATAAGTCATTGCCAAAACGCTTAAGTATTTTATTTAGAAAATACTCTCTTTGCTCTTTGTTTACCTCTTCCACCGCTTTTATAATTTTTGGCTCTACACCCGCATCTAGTGCAATCTTTTCCAAAGCTTTCACATCCTTTGGAAAGCAGCTACCACCATACCCAACTCCCGGATAGATAAAGCTATAACCAATTCTTCTATCGCTTCCTATACCAACTCTTACCTTATTAATATCTGCTCCCACAGCCTCTGCAATCTTTGCCATCTCATTTATAAAGCTAATCTTGGTCGCTAACATCGCATTGGCTGCATATTTAGTAAGCTCAGCACTGCGTATATCCATCCCAATAAAGCGCTCGTGGGAGTGGGTAAATGGAGCATAGAGCTCCTTAAGCACTTTCATACTCTTTGGATTGTCAGCTCCAATGACGACGCGATCTGGTTTTAAAAAGTCATTGACCGCATCACCCTCTTTTAGAAATTCTGGATTGCTTACTACATCAAACTCCATCAATTTCTCATACTGCTCTTTTGAAATCTCACCGCTTTCTAATCTTTTCTGTAGCTCCTCTTGGATAGTGGCTCGCACTTTGTCAGCCGTACCCACCGGTACAGTAGATTTATCAACAACGATAAGGGGATGATCCATATAACGCCCAATATCTCTAGCTACTGCTAAAACATACTGCAAATCTGCACTCCCATCTTCGCCTTGCGGCGTACCCACTGCGATAAAGACAATATCGCTCTTTTTAAGTGCTTCTTGTATATCTGTAGTAAAATGGAGTGTCCCTATTTTGAAATTCTCTTTTACAATCTCTTCAAGTCCTGGCTCGTAGATGGGAATAATGCCTTTTTTGAGCTTTTCAATCTTCTCTTCATCAATATCGACGCATACCACATCATTACCCATCTGCGCCATACAAGCCCCCGTCACCAATCCCACATAACCCGTGCCAACAATCGCTAATTTCACTTCTCCTCCTTACATTTTTCCGCAGGTACCACAAGTCCCTCATAAGGGCTCTTCTCTTTGCCTATAAATACCAGCGTACCGCTGACAAAATTGAAATTTTTTCTGTTTACTGTTACCTTTTGTCCAAAGGGATCCTTGCATACAAGATTTTTATTATGCATAAAAAGGTAGTAGATCTTATCGATATAGATGCGCTTTTTATCTTGGTAGTAATTATAAGTAAAAATCATTCCCCATACAATAAAAAGGGTAGTGATAATAAAATATTTCATCCTTATACCAATTGTTGTCACAAAGTAAATGAAGCCAGCCATAACAATAAGTAGGAGGAGGATAAAGAGGGTAAAAGAGAGACCCACCTACTCAATCCCTCGCAGCTGATAGGTGATATCCCCCGCTCCAAAGCCAATAACTAGCCCTTTTTGGATACGTTCATATACTTTGCCCTCTTTGAGGATGGCGATAGCGTCTTGCTCTTTTTTGATCCTATCTGCAAAAATTGGGTTGTATTTGGCAAAATGCTTGGCAAAATCTATCTCTCTTGGCTCCTCACCTGCAGCCCATACTGGTAAAATTACTAGCTTTGCCCGCTCATCGAAGCATTTGGTGAAAGCCTCTAGATTGTCCAGCACTCTTGAATATTTGTGGGGCTGCCAAAGGATGGTAATATTTTCTATACCTTGTAATTTAGCGTATTCTAACAAAGAGTTGAGTGTGGCGCGAATCTCAGTAGGATGGTGGGCATAATCATCGATAAGGATAAAGTTTTTATGCTTTTGTACAATATCAAAGCGCTTTTTTATACCTCTATACCTTTTAATATTTTCTCTAATCTCATCAAGCCCCAATTCCCGCATTGCAGCCAGTATTGCTAAGCTTGCATCCAAAGCTATATGCTTGCCAAATCCCCACACCTCAAATTCTCCAAAGTCTCTAAGCTCAAACCGAATATGAGGCTCTTCATCCTTGATGAAATGGCGTATATTGTGAATATCTTTGCTAGGATAGAGCCTGATAGCATCAAGATTCAATGTAGAGAGAAAACTATCTTCCGCATTGATAACGCGCACCTTTGCACGCTTCAAAAACTCTGTATATGCATCATAAAAAAGTGTGAGATCATGTTTGTAAAACTCCATATGCTCTGGCTCTGCATTGGTGACAAGAGCACAGTAAGGGTTGGAATCTATGAAGCTTGCATCACTCTCATCCGCTTCAAAAACAACCCTCTCATCCTCGCAAAAGCGTACATTAGAGCCAAACTCTTTGCTCTCTGCTCCAATAATTGCACTAGCATTTTGCATAATTGATGCCAAAATGGCACTTGTAGTGCTCTTGCCATGCGCTCCTGCCACCGCATAGACTTTCTTGCCCCCAAGTATGAGAGGCAGGGCTTCACGCCGAGAGAGCGTCCGAATGCCTAAACGCTTTGCAGCTTTGAGCTCCTCATTATCTGGCTTAATAGCAGCGCTATAGATCACTAAATCAATATCCTTTGTAATATTTTGTGCTCTTTGTGGCACACATACTTTAATACCTTCACTTTGCAACTTTTTTAGCAGCGGCGTCCACTTAATATCTGAGCCTCTTACCTCATATCCCTCATATTTCATAAATCTAGCAAGTCCACTTAGTCCGATACCGCCAATCCCTATAAAATAGATTTTCATCAGCCCATCTTCTCCATTTTTGCAAGCTCTTGTTGAAAAACTTCGCTATTTTGTGCGAAGAATTTTTTGGCATTATCGGTAAATGAATCCAAAAATATACTCTCATCATCAATTTTTTCCTTATCTACAAACTT
>WGAX01000080.1 GCA_015494595.1 Nitratiruptor sp. | reverse complement strand
ATATAGAGTCCATAGGTATTAAATGCATGCTCTAGCCATAAAAGGATACGTGTAGGAAGGGGGAGCTCTGCGTGAAATCTTTCAAAAATTGATTTGAATTTTGGTACAACATAACTAATAAGTATGGTAAAAGCTATAGCCATCGCACTAAGAGTAATGAGAGGATAGCGTATAGCTTTTTTGAATTTTCTCACGTTGTCGTCTATCTTCTCTAGGATATTGGCAAGTGTAAAAAGGGCATATGCCATATCTCCTGTCTGCTCACCCAATTTAATAAGTGTGATAGTGAGGTTACCAAGTTGATCTGCATACTTCTCTACTGCTTGGGAAAAGCTGATTCCAGCATTAATGCTTTCTGCAATATCTTGTAAAATAGATTGCAGTTGTGTATTGTTGGTTGAGCGTGCAATTTCCATTAATGCATCGTGAAGGGGAATACCTGCATTTGCCATAACAGCCAATTGTCTAATGGTTGCTATAAGGTCACTTCTTTTGATTTTACTCTTTCTTAGAGAGAGTAGTTCTTGTTTAAGCTCTTTTAATCTCTCTTCTGGAGGCTGTGTTGTCTCTTCTACTTTTAAAACTATCCCGTTGGATTTTACTTTTGCCTTTTCAATAGCCTCCTTTTTATCCTCTGCTTTCATAAGCAGAGTAATTTTTTTTCCCTTTACTAGAACTACTACATTAAAATATTTCATCTTTAGAGCCTTGTAACCCGCAGAACTTCATCGATGGTAGTAGACCCTTCTATTGCTTTATTGATTCCATCTACTAGCATCGATTTAAATCCTTTCTCTATGGCTTTTTGATGAATCTGCTCTTTACTCTCCTCCTTTGCAATCATTCTAGCGATCTCTTCATCAATTTTTAATACTTCACTAATCATCTCTCTTCCGCTATATCCAGTAAAATCGCAGTGTTTGCACCCTTTGCCTTTAAAAAATTTATAGTTTTGTGGTAAAAATGGCTTTATCTCATGATAGATAGATGGCTGAAGCTCAGTCTCTATCCTGCAATGAGGGCATATTCTTCGTACGAGGCGCTGTGCTTCTATTGCAATAAGGGCACCACTTACAAGATATGGCTCAATGCCCATATCGATCATCCTGTTAATAGCACTGATAGCATCGTTGGTGTGTAGGGTTGAGAGGACTAAGTGACCAGTTAAAGCAGCTTGGACCGCTATTCTAATTGTCTCTTCATCTCTGATCTCTCCAATCATTATAATATCAGGGTCTTGGCGTAGAATAGATCGAAGAGCAGAAGCGAAAGTAAAACCTATTTTTGGATTGACTTGGGCTTGCTGTACGAGATTGATTTGATACTCTACAGGATCTTCAACAGTGATTATCTTCTTTTCTACACTTCTTAACATATTTAAAGCACCGTAGAGTGTAGTTGATTTACCACTACCTGTTGGACCGGTAACCAGAATAATTCCATAGGGTGTTTTGAGTGCTTTTGTGAAAATTTCAAAATTGTAGGGGCTCATACCAGCTTTTTCTAAAGGAATCATAGCTTTGGATTTGTCCAAAATCCTCATAACAATAGATTCTCCTGAAACTATAGGAAGAGTAGAGATCCTAAAATCGTACTCTTTGCCAAGGATTGTTTCGCTAAATCTTCCATCTTGTGGTTTTCTCTTTTCTGCAATATCGAGATTTGCCATAAGTTTTAAGCGAGAGGAGAGGGGAGGATATATATCCTTATCAAATATAAATTTTTCATTTAAAATACCATCAATCCGTGTGCGTACAACACAGTTGTTTTCTGTCGGCTCAATATGAATGTCGCTAGCGCGTGAGAGGATAGCAGTTTTTAAAATGGCTTCAATGAGTTTTAAAACTGCACTAGACTCTTCAATCTCTCCTCTATTAGCTCCTCCTTGCTGAAGATCTTGACGAATTTCATTGATATACTCTTTTATGTTTTC
The DNA here is from genome assembly GCA_015494595.1 of Nitratiruptor sp. Taxonomy (GTDB): domain Bacteria; phylum Campylobacterota; class Campylobacteria; order Campylobacterales; family Nitratiruptoraceae; genus Nitratiruptor. The sequence goes on along the minus strand of WGAX01000080.1, from coordinate 3,031 downwards.
ATTTAGCTCTAGTTTGTTGAGATAATTTTCTATTTGCTGTTTACTAGAGATAACAAATTTTACAGGTTTTTTGGGAAAGAGCCTTTGAATAGCTTCTTGTGCTGCAATATCAATGGGATCACTTATGGCAGCAAGTATACTAATTTCGCTCTCTTTTAGGGGAAGTACACGATACTTTTTTAGCTGATTGAGGGGTACTCTTGTTGCAACTTTAAGATCAATATCAAATGTATCTAAATCTACATATTTTATATGCAAAATCGCAGCATAGGCTTTGAGTATCTTTTCGATTAAGTTATTGGGCAGCTCATCTAAGTCATCTATAGAGAGTTTTCCCTCTCGCAAGTTTTTTGCAATAAGCGCAATCAGCTCCTTTTCACTTATAAATTCACGATTTATGAGAAAATAGATACTATTTTTAATACTAGAGAGATTCTTTTTGATATTGGCTATGTCGTAGGCGTCTAAATGAAGGTTTGCAAGAATAGTGTCTAAGAGTTTATGATTCATATAGTACCTTTTATCTATTATCTATATATATGTATTTTTACTTTTTTACCATTTTGATACTCTTCGATCTTTAAATAGGGAATCGAAGCTCTTTTTATAATGGAAACTTGATATGTGTGATCCTCTTTTTTAGGATCTTGCATTATATATATATTATCGGTTTTTTTGTACTTTTTTTGAAAGTAGAGATTAAAGACTTTAGAGATGATATGATCAGTATTGGGACAAGAGATATTTGTAAGCTCTACTTTATCGCCCAGTGCAGAGATGAGAAGGTTCTTTTGTGTGAGAAGAAGAGAGAAGTAGGATCGGTTTTTGCGAGATTGTGGGGTTTTACCAAGTATGAGAATAGGGACAGCTAGTCTATTGATATAGTCTGCTCGTAAGCAAGAGAAGGCATACATACTCACAAGATCTTCATCTTTTTTGATTTGTGAAAAGAGTTTATACCCATTAAGACAAACATATTTATAGTGGCCATTTTTATAGTGGGTAATAAGTGTTTGAATATCTGCTGCAAATATGAAAAGAGGGAAAAAAAAAGTAAAAATTCTTCTCATTGCACGCCTTCTTGTTGTAAAATTTGTGTTAGGAGTTTTTTGACTTGTGGCGATTTATGTTTATACAGATATATTTTTAGTGCATTGACTGCTTTGTTTTTGTCTCCCAGCTTGTATGCACTTTTGGCATAAATAATCCAACTCTTCTCATTTTCTGTATCAAAGCTGTTGGCCTTTATTGCCCACTCCATTGCTTGCTTATACTTTTTTTGTTGAAAATATTCATTGGCTATCATAATAGCTAAATCAATAGAGGGAGCTTTTTTATATTTGTCTAACATCTGTGTAAGGGTGAGTTTTTGAGCACTAATGAGAAATTTTCTATTTTTGGGTGCACTCTCTTTTGGGATCTCTTTTTCACTCTTTTTAGCATAGGAGGTTTTTGTTTGGGGAGGAGTGTGTATTACATATTTTTTTAGATGTTTTTCAAAATCCAAGGAGGGGGCTAGGTAATTTTGCTGGGAAAGTTTTGATGTAAGAAAAGGGAGAGATGGTAATGGTATTTGAGGTAAAAGAGAATAGAGAATAAAAAGTAGTATAGCCACTATTCCTATGAAAACTACTTTCATAAGCACTCTTTTATACCTGTAGCGACGCCACCTTTTTTCTACTAATTCATATTCATGCATCTAATAATCCTAAATGTATAGCACTCATTTCAATATATTTGATAGGTATTTTATTAGTATTAATTTTTGTTGGATGATTGGTGTAGAAATAGTCCATTATATCAAAAAGTGTTATAAGAAATTTATCTGTTTGACGCAGATTGCCTTGGGTAAAGTGGTGGATCAGTTTAGCACGTTTTTTATCTATAGTTCTTGCCAATTCTGGTAGTGATGCGTGTAAAAGCTTCTTTTGGAGATATATTTGCAACTCTTTAGGATTGGGAGGATTCATATGCAGCATTTTATATGTTCTTGTGGCAAAATGTTTTTGTTGCAGTTTTTCACTATCTTTATCGGTATGAAAAGTTAGGACAAAACGAAATTTTTGTGTATCGCTAAGGAGTCGAAGATACTCTAATAGCTCATCAGGGTAGAGTTGCACTTCATCCAAAAAGAGTGTATATATTTTAGAAGAGGATTTTATCTTTTCTAAAAGATTACTCTCTTTTGCAAAAAGTTTATGAGAGAGTGTTTGTTGAAAATCGTGTAAGCTTAAAAATGGATAATCAATTAGTACAATATCTTCATCTGCAATTTCATAGTGAGCTCTTTTAAGGAGCATACTTTTACCAACGCCTGGCTCACCTGTTAAAAGGATAAATTTAAACCTATTGCTCATTGAAGATTTTAAAGCTTCAAGATGAATGATATTAGAATCTATTGCAATAAAATCTGTTGGACTGTTTTTTTCAAAAAAAAGCTCTTTTGCTCTTTTGTAAATATTTTCATTACTCATCATTTTTTTAATTTTTCATACCCTAAGTCTTTTAAAGAGATATTCAATGCTCTTTTTTCATCTATGATTTTTGGTTTGAGGACAAAAATAAGCTCAAATCTTTGATTATCTCTTTTTCTACTTTTAAAAAGATTACCAAAAAAAGGTATATCTTTTAAGATAGGTACACCATTAATCATAAAATTTTTTGTATTGGAGATAAGGCCTCCTAAAATGAGTGTGGAGCCATCTTTCACTTTGACTACTGAGGAGATCTTTTTCTCTTTTGTATCTGGAGCGATCTCTCTAAATCCGCTAGGGCTATTTTTATAGAGGTCTTCAGGGTTTCTAAGCTCAGAGATAGATGGATTGATGCGTAGTATAATCTCATCATTATCTGTAATTTCTGGTGTAATGTTAAGTAAAATACCTACAAAAATAGAAGAGGGGGTATAGGCTTTTTGTCCTAGATCTCCTTGAGCACTGATAGTAATGGATGTTGGGACATTATAGTTGATATTATCCCCTATGGTAATAATTGCTGGCTGGTTGTTGAGTGTTAGAATTTTTGGATTTGA
>WGAX01000079.1 GCA_015494595.1 Nitratiruptor sp. | reverse complement strand
GGCTCAAGGCCATTGGTAAAAAGGGAATTGAGTTTTTTAAATTTCAAGGCTATGAGCTGGCAGAGAGTGTGGTGGGACTAAGCTCTTCGCCAGACTATAAAAAAGCTGCCCAGTTTATTCAAGCCAGCGTGCAAGATTACCTTGATGAGAAAGTTGATAAGGTTATTTTGGTGCACAATGGCTATAAAAATATGATTACCCAAGAGATTAAGCAGGTAAATCTCTTGCCAATCGATATAGAAGGGTTTGAGACAAAAGAGATTACCTCGCAACTTGAGCTTGAGCCAGATGAGGGCGAAAAGGTTTTAGAATCACTTATCAATAAATATATTGAGTTTAATATCTACTTTGCACTTATTGACTCTTTGGCAGCTGAGCATAGCGCAAGGATGCAGGCAATGGATGCAGCGACAAAAAATGCCAAAGAGATGGTGGAATCTCTTACGATCTCATACAACAAAGCTAGACAAGAGTCTATCACCACTGAGCTTACAGAAATTATCAGTGGTATGGAAGCAATGAAATAAAAAGGAGAAGGGTAATGTCAAAAAAGGGAACAATTATTCAAGTTATGGGTCCCGTTGTTGATGTGGACTTTGAGGAGTATCTACCAGCAATCAATGAAGCGCTTGAGGTGATGCTGAAAGTAGATGGTAAAGAGAAGAGATTGGTACTTGAGGTTGCAGCGCACTTGGGAGACAATAGAGTTAGAACAATTGCTATGGATATGACTGATGGGCTTGTAAGAGGTCAAGAGGTGGAGGCGACTGGTAGTCCAATTAAGGTGCCTGTTGGAGAAGAGGTGCTTGGAAGAATTTTCAATGTAATTGGTGAGACAATTGATGAGGGTGAGCCTCTTCAAGCCAAAACTTATTGGTCAATCCATAGAAGTGCACCAGCTTTTGAAGAGCAGAGCACTAAAGAGGAGATTTTTGAGACAGGTATTAAGGTAGTAGATCTCTTGGCTCCCTATAAAAAGGGTGGTAAAACAGGTCTCTTTGGTGGTGCTGGTGTTGGTAAGACAGTTATTATTATGGAGCTTATCCACAATGTTGCCTTTAAGCACTCTGGATACTCTGTATTTGCAGGCGTTGGTGAGAGGACAAGGGAAGGGAATGACCTTTACTATGAGATGAAAGAGTCCAATGTTTTGGATAAGGTTGCTTTGTGCTATGGTCAGATGAATGAGCCTCCGGGAGCTAGAAACAGAATCGCACTCACTGGTCTTACAATGGCGGAATATTTTAGAGATGAGATGGGGCTTGATGTTTTGATGTTTATCGATAACATCTTTAGATATGCTCAGGCTGGTGCTGAGATGTCTGCTTTGCTTGGTCGTATCCCTTCAGCTGTTGGTTATCAGCCAACGCTTGCTAGCGAGATGGGAAGATTGCAAGAGAGAATCACCTCTACTAAAAAGGGCTCAATCACATCAATTCAGGCAGTATATGTGCCAGCGGACGACTTGACTGACCCAGCTCCTGCATCAGTATTTGCGCACTTGGATGCAACAACCGTTCTTAACAGGCGTATTGCAGAAAAAGGGATCTATCCAGCAGTGGATCCGCTTGATTCAACTTCAAGAATGCTCGATCCAAATATTGTAGGAGAAGAGCACTATAATGTAGCGCGTGGTGTGCAAGCGGTATTGCAAAAGTATAAAGATTTGCAAGATATTATTGCGATTTTGGGTATGGATGAGCTCTCTGAAGAGGATAAGCTTACAGTTGAGAGAGCAAGAAAAATTGAAAGATTTCTATCTCAACCATTCTTTGTGGCAGAGGTGTTTACTGGAAGCCCTGGACGCTATGTAACACTCCAAGAGACAATTGAAGGATTTAAAGGGCTTTTGGAGGGTAAATATGATGACCTTCCAGAAGCTGCATTTTATATGGTAGGAAATATTGAAGAGGCACTAGAGAAAGCTGAAAAACTTAAAGCAAAATCGTAAGAGGTTTTGCGCAAAGGATGTAAATGGATACATTAAGATTAGAGATTGTTACGCCTGAAGGATTGATATTTGATAAAGATGTAAAAAGCGTAACATTTCCGGGGGAAGAGGGAGAGTTTGGCGTATTGCCTAAACATGCTGCTCTTCTCTCTTTGCTAAAACCTGGTATCATTGAGATAGAGCTACCTGATGGCAAGAAAGAGTCAATAGTTATTAATTGGGGGCATGTAAAAGTGGATGAGAACAAAGCAGTAGCGTTAGTAGAGGGGGCAATCCCGTTGGCAGGGGCTACAGAGAGCGAGATTGCCCAAAAAATTGCAGAGGCAAAAGAGCTGGTTGAAAAGGCTAGTGAAAATAAGGCTGCATTAGCCACTGTAGAAGCTAGAATAGAAAAAGCTGCAAAAATTATATAGCGTATGAAGCAAATAGATCTGTTAGTAAGTTATTTACATAATAGTAATGGTATAACGATAGCCGTTTTAATCGTGCTATCGTTATATTTTATTTTTGTCAACTGGATTTTCTTTTATCGTTACTTCTATCTTATGACACTTATTCGTCGAGAAAACTTCTCTATTGAAACTATTCAGATGGGGGATAAAAAGCCTGTAGCACACACCTTTTTGTATACCTGTTTGGTAGAGCCTACAAAAGTCTATGCCGATCTTTGTATAACGAAAGTGACAAAGGAGAGTACAAAAGGGCTTACTCCTTTAGCTATTGTAGCTTCTACTTCTCCATTTATTGGTCTTTTTGGGACAGTTGTTTCTATTCTTGAGACCTTTTATGTGATGGGCTCCACAAAAGCAAGCATTGCTACAATCTCAGCCTCGATTGGTGAGGCACTTGTTGCTACAGCTGCAGGTATCTTTGTAGCGATATTTGCCTATACCTACCATCTTCTTTTAAAAAGAAAAGCGTATGAATTGGTTTCTGCTGTACAGATGCAAGTAGATTTGATAGTAGGTGGCTAAATGTTTGATTGGGAAGAGAAGCCAGAGCTCAATATCACTCCTTTAGTGGATGTGATGCTTGTGCTTTTGGCGATTTTAATGGTGGCAACACCTGCAATTGTTTATCAAGAAGATATAAATCTGCCCCAAGGCTCCAAAACTAAAAGCTATAAAAAACAGAGAAGTATTCATATAAAGATTAATAAAAAAAGGGTTATTACTGTAGAAAAAAAGCGGTTTAATTTTAGAAATTTTGCCGATAGCTTTATACTTTTTAGCCAAAATCTGCCAAGAAGTTTACCTGTATATATTAGTGCAGATAAATCACTCTCCTATGGTGATGTTATGTTTATCTTAAAAACCATCAAAGAGGCTGGGTTTACAAAGGTTTCACTCGTCACCAATGGATAAATCAGTTTTAAAATTCATATCATTTATCTTCTCCGTTGTGGTATATGTAACTATACTCTTTTTCTTTTTATACCACTTTTTTGAGCATCCAACTCCTCAAAAACTTAAGATAACAGCAAATGCTGTAGAGGTATATGTTACACGAGAAGAGCAAAAAAAGGTTATTCCTCAAAAAAAGCCAACTCCTAAAAAGGTAGCTCATAAAAAAGCTACAGGCTCACAAAGTCCAAAGGCTTCACTTCCTACTATTGATGAGCTTTTTGCCCATACCCATATACCCAAATCGGCTCCTGATATGAAGAAGCTTTTTGCTCATGTTAAAATGCCTAAAAAAACTCATAAATCTAAAAAAAGTCATCCTCAAAGAGAGGCTCCCAGTAGATTTAAAGGAAAAGGGGGGAAAAAGATAGAAGAGCTTTTTAAAAAGATCCATATTGAAGAGCCCAATGCTACGGCTAGACGCTCAATAAAATCTGTCAGAGGAGAAGAGGATCCCTATTTGCAAAAGGTGTATAAAATACTGTATGCATTGTGGATGCCATCCAAGCTGAGTGCAGGCAGCAGGGGAAAAGTGCTTATTCATATTGATAGGTATGGTAATCTCTCCTATGAGATATTGGAGTTGTCGCAAAATGAGATGTTTAATGCAGAGTTGCAAGAGTATTTAAAACAGGTCTCTCAGCAAAAATTTCCTATTTCTGAGCAACCCAAGGAGTTTGTAGTCTATTTTGAAGCTAAGGATTAATATACCTTGTTTATGCTACAATCATTCTATACTATAAAACTTTAGAAGAGGTGGGGTGAGAGATGAGAAAACTATTACTGCTTTTAATCTCCTCTTTTTGGCTTTTTGCGACAGATTTAACATTAGAAATTGTCAAAGAGGTGAATGCACTACCAAGTGTAGTAATTGAGGATGCAACAGTTGATGTGGAGACGCTTATTAATAGGAAGCTTTTTAATCTTTTAGTAGGTGATTTGGAGGTAAGTGCACATTTTCAAGTAGATCATACAAGAAATTTGGCAAATTTTAGTGATCCTGTTAACTATATGAAGTATAAAGGGAAAGATTTTCTGATTCGCTATAGACTCTTTTATGATGATTTTAATAAGCTCAATCTAGAGGGAGCTATCTATAATCTCAAATCGGGTACAAAAATTTTAGTAAAAAGGTATCGTATCAGTGATAACGATCGTTTCGCATTTTTAGCACATCATCTCATTTTTGATTTCAATCAGGTATTGGGTTTTAATGATGTCAGTTTTTTAAAAAGTTTTGTAATCTTTAGTAAATATACTGCTCCAAAGCAAGCAGATATTGTTATTAGTGATTATACCCTTACTTACCAAAAGACAGTAGTGCATGGAGGGCTCAATCTTTTTCCAAAGTGGGCAGATAAAGAGCATAAAAGATTTTACTATACGCAGATTAAAGATAAACCTGTTTTATATCTAGTAGATATTTATAAAGGAACACGCCGTAAAATCATTGAGAGTGAGGGGATGCTTGTCTGCTCCGATGTAAGTGACAATGGGACAAAATTGCTTTTGACAATGGCACCAAATATGCAGCCTGATATATATATATTTGATCTCATTACAGGAGAGTTGCAGCGAGTCACCTTTTATCCGGGTATTGATGTAAATGGCCATTTTGTAGAGAATGAGCGTAAGATTATATTTGTTTCAGATAGGCTTGGTTATCCTACTATCTTTGCCAAAAGGATTGGCTCTAGGGCAGTGCAAAGAGTTGTCTATCATGGAAGAAATAATAGCGCCTGCTCTACATTTGGTGATTATGTAGTCTACTCTAGCAGGGAGACTAATAACGCTTTTGGTCCAAATACTTTCAATCTCTATTTGGTCTCTACTACAAGCGACTATATCCGACGCCTTACTGCCAATGGTGTTAATATCTTTCCGCGCTTTGCCTCTGATGGGGAGACTATTTTATATATCAAAGAGTATGGAAGACAGAGTGGATTGGGACTTATTAGGCTTAAATACAATAAAAGTTATCTCTATCCACTTTCTGTAGGAAAAATTCAGTCAATAGATTGGTAGTTTTTTTAAGAAAAATAGTGCTAAAATGAGGCTGTATAGAGAAAATAGGAGAGAAAGGATAGAAAATGAAAAGAGTATTACTTTGCTCACTATGTTTAGGAGTTTTAGTGCTGAGTGGGTGCGCCAAAAAGAGTGTAGAAGTAGAGACCCCCTCAACACCAACAACTACGCAAGAGGCAGCTACGCCGGTAAATGAAGGAGAGGGAATCCAAACAATTGGCCAAACACAAGAGCAGATGAGTGAAGAGGCGAAATTACAAAAAATGAAGATGATTGAAGCAGAAGCAAAAAAGATCTATTTTGATTTTGATAAATATAATATTAGGCCTGATCAAGTGCCAAATGTAGATTATGATGCAAAACTTTTCAATCTTCCTGATGCAAAAGAGTTTAAAATTAAGGTAGAGGGAAATTGTGATGAATGGGGAAGTGATGAGTATAACTACGCTTTGGGACTGAAAAGGGCAAAAAGTGTTAAAGAGGCATTGACTATACGGGGAGTAGATGCTGGAAGAATGTCTATTATTAGCTATGGGGAGAGTAATCCTGTTTGCACTGAGCATACAAAAGAGTGCTGGGCAAAAAATAGACGAGTAGAGTTTGAACTTATACCATAAAGGATAGATGATGATACGATTATCTTATATATTACTTTTTACTTTTATAGCTTTTTTAGTAGTTGCAGGTGCTAATGAGCCCTCTGCCTTTGGAGGAGGAGAAGTAGCAACTCCTGCTACTCCTACTGCCCCCTCTTATACTCTTACAACCACAGAGGAGGATATTCTTGCTAATAAGAAGGAGATAGAAGCTCTTAAAAAGCGTTTTTTTGAGTTGCAAACGCAATTTAACTCTTTAAAAGAGAGAATGGCAGGATTAGAAAGTGTAGTAGAAGGTTTGGATGAAGAGTTGAATCTTCTAAAAAAAGAGTTTAAAAAAGCCGATAATAACAAAATTTCCCAAGAGCTAGCCCTTCTGAGAAAAGATGTAAATGCGACTATCGCTTTGCAAAAAGAGAATTTTGAAAAGATTAGAAATATTTTGAAGCAGCTTACCTCTATGATTGATAAAATTAATGCCTCCTATGTTACAAAAGATGAATTTCAAAAAGAGCTAAAAAAAGTCTATGGGATGCTAGGAAAAGAGCCTCCAATATCCCTGCATACTTCATCATCAGTAGATGCAGCCAAACTATATCAAATGGCACGAGCAGCTTATAAAAAGGGAGATTATCAAAAGGCCAAGGAGCTCTTTGATAAAGTTATAGCGCTCCATTACAAACCAGCTGTTAGTAGTTTTTATGCAGGTGAGAGCTGTTACTATAGTAAAAACTATAAGTGTGCTTTGGCCTATTATAAAAAGAGTGCCTCTTTATATAGAAATGCACCTTATACGCCGATACTTTTATTGCATACAGCAATCTCTTTTGAAAGACTTGGAGAAAAAGGGGAGGCTAAGAAATTTTTTAACAGTGTAATAAACTTTTATCCTACAAGTAAAGCAGCAAAAATAGCAAAAGAGCATCTTTTAGCTCTTTAGATTAAGAATAGTGTAAGGGTAATTTGCTACAATCAGAGTGCAAATTCAAAAAAAGGGTTTTTCATATGGCAATTGCTGACAACAAAGTTGTAGGAATCGAGTATACTGTAAAAGATGCGCAGAGTGGTGAAGTGATTGATAGTAACGTAGGACATCAGCCTCTTCGTTTCATTACAGGAAAGGGACAAATAATTCCCGGACTTGAAAAAGAGATCAAAAATATGAATGTGGGCGAGAGTGCAGATGTGCTTGTAAAAGCAGAAGAGGCGTATGGTCAAAAAGATGAAAATGCAGTCCAAACTCTTCCAAGAGAGCAGTTTCAAGGCATTGAATTGCAAGAGGGAATGACACTCTATGGCCAAGGTGAAAATGGAGAGACTGTACAGGTAACCGTAAGATCTTTTGATGAAAATTCAGTAACTATCGATTTCAATCACCCATTAGCTGGTAAAGATTTGATGTTTACTGTAAATGTCAAAGAGGTAAGAGATGCAACACCTGAAGAGGTGATGACTGGTCAAGTAGCAGAGGAGCGTTGTCAAGACGGAAGCTGTGGCTGCTCCCACTAATCTCTTCTTCTAGCCCCTTGGGGCTATTTATGCTACAATTCTCCTAAAACTGCAAGAGGAGAGATAATGCAAATCACTTTCTTATTCCCCGGTCAAGGTAGCCAAAAAATTGGTATGGGTAAAGATTTTTATGAAAATAGCCCTCTTGCAAAAGAGCTTTTTGAGGCTGCAAGTGATACGATTAAAGTAGATTTTACAAAGCTCCTTTTTACTCCTAATCAAATGCTAGATCAAACTGCTTATACTCAACCAGCCATCTTGCTTGTAAGCTCTATTGCCCAAAAGCTTTTTGTAAAGCAGAGTCAGGTTACTCCAACTTTTGCTATGGGGCACTCTTTGGGAGAGTTTAGCGCTCTTGTGAGTGTGGGAGCTTTAAGTATAGAGGATGGAGTAGCTCTTGTGCATCAAAGAGGAAAACTTATGCAAGAGGCTGCCAAAGATAATAATGGTGGTATGATGGTGGTTTTGGGCTTAAGCGATGAAGCAGTAGAGCAGATCTGCCAGGAGGCAAGAGATGAGGGCTTGCAGGTATGGCCAGCCAACTACAATAGTGATGGGCAGATTGTTGTAGCCGGTATCAAAGAGGATCTGCAAAAGCTAGAGGCTACCTTTAAAGAAAAGGGGGCAAAAAGAGCGGTATTACTCAATATGAGCGTTGCTAGCCACTGCCCTTTGATGGAGCCAGCAAAAAAAGAGCTAACACCCTATTTGGAGGAGTTTTTGCAAGATAACTTTCAAGCTCCTGTAGTTGCCAATGTTAATGCTCAGCCTTATAAGAGCAAAGATGAGGCTATTGAGTTGCTCTCCTCTCAGCTTGTTAAGCCTGTGCTCTATAAGCACTCCATCAAAAATATCGAAGATGATACAGATCTCTTTATAGAGTTTGGTGAGGGAGCAGTATTAAAGGGACTTAATAGGCGTATTACCAAAAAGCCAACTATAAATGTTAAAGATATGAAGAGTTTGGAGGAGGCTTTAGCGGCTGTTTCTTCTTCATAGATTTTGGTGCAAAAGTTTGCTACAATCTCCTCTTAAAAAGGAGAGTAGATGCGTATAGCTATTTTGGGTGCGATGGTGGAGGAGATTGAGCCAATTCTTATAGGGCTTGATCCAGCTCTAAGCCCCCAAAGCTCCCTCAATGAAATCGTTGCCAATACCAAACATATTAGAGTGCAAACAATTGCAAATAATCGTTACTTTCAAGCTCACTACAAAGGGCACGAAGTTATTGTAGCCTATAGCAAAATTGGCAAAGTCTATGCAAGTCTTAGCGCTTCGGTATTGATTGAGCACTTTAAAGCCGATCTTTTACTTTTTAGTGGGGTAGCTGGGGCTATTAATGAGCAGCTGCATATTGGAGATTTGGTAGTTGCCACAAAGCTTTGCCAGCACGATTTGGATATTACAGCTTTTGGGCACCCTTATGGCTATGTGCCAGAGGGCAAAGTATATGTAGAAAGCAGCGAGCATCTTAGGCTCTTAGCTAAAGAGGTAGCGAAGCAAAAGGGCTTAAAGCTTTATGAAGGAGTAATTGCTACTGGAGATCAATTCATAGCAGATCCCAAAAAGAAGGAGTGGATCAAAAATACCTTCAAAGCGGATGCTTTAGAGATGGAGGGAGCTGCAGTAGCGGTGGTGTGTGATGCGTATGATGTGCCATTTTTTATATTGCGCTCCATCAGCGATGCAGCCGATATGGATGCAAGTTTTGATTTTGATGAGTTTTTAAAGAGCTCCTCTAAAATAAGTGCAGATTTTATTATTGCGATGCTTGATAAGATTATTCAATGAAAAGAGCCCAGTTTACCAAGAAACTTATTAAACAGATTGCAAAGACCAATGTCTATTTTGAGCTTTTAAAGCCAGATGATAGGGTGTTAGTAGGGCTAAGTGGTGGCAAGGACTCCTTGACACTTGTGCACGCTCTTAAACATATCCAACGCGTAGCCCCCTATGAGTTTAGCTTTAAGGCTGTAACTATCTCTTATGGTATGGGGGAGGATTTTAGCTTTTTGCAACAGCACTGTCAGGAGTATGGCATAGAGTATGAGGTGTATGAGACAGATATTTTTGCCATTGCCAAAGAGAAGATCCGTCAAAACTCCTCATACTGCAGCTTCTTTTCTCGAATGCGAAGGGGCGCTTTATACACATACGCTTTACAAAATGGTTATAATAAAGTAGCCTTAGGACACCATCTAGATGATGCAGTAGAGAGCTTTTTTATGAATATGCTCTACAACGGCACAATGCGCTCAATGCCTCCGATCTATAAAACAGAAAAGGGGCTTTATGTGATTCGCCCTTTGATTGAGGTAAGAGAGGCGCAAACAGAGGGATTTGTAAAAAGAAACAACTTTTTAGCTATTGGGGATGAGATGTGCCCTGCAATGCGTTTTGATATTAAAGAGCCCTATGTAAGGGAGAGTATGAAAGGTTTTGTAAAAGATCTTGAGAAGCGTTTTCCTGAGGCGATGAAGTATATTAGAGCATCATTTTACCATATTCACGATGATACATTTTTTGATAAAACTCGATTGAGTGTATAAAGGAGAGAAAATGATTAGTATAAAAGGGGCTGCAAAAGTTATTAAGATCTATAATGTTGGCAGAATGGATATAGAGGGGCTTGATATTAGCGAGATTGATTTGGAGTCTAAAGAGGATGTAAGAGAGCTTTTTGAGCTGGTAAACGATTTTGTGGATACCGGTGAGGTAGATGCTTTTGAGCCTCCGATAGAGATTGAGGGGGTTGATGCGGATGAGTGCGTGATAGAGGTAAACCAAAAGAGATACTATAGTGATGAGATCCAGCTAAAAAATAGTTCTATTATGGATCTCTTAGCGCCTATTCAGGAGAGTGAAGAGGGGGAGCTCTTTTATATCCGCTCTTATGAGGGTGATGGCGTTTGGGATTTTGAGGTAGATACAGAGGCAAGTAGTGAAAATATTGCAGTAGAGTATGTGGACTGCTCGCTACTTTTTGATCAGTATGATATTTTACGAGAGGGATATTTGGATCTTATTTGCGATACTTTGCTGCCACGAAGCTTAAGTATTGATGGGGTAGAGGCGGAGGTGAGTGAGTTTATATTTCATCCTCAGCAAGTATATGGGCAGCTCTATATTGCCAAAAAAGATCCAGTAGCCGATATTATGATTTTGCAAAAGGTAGATTTTGGAGGTAGAAGCCTAGTAGATGCAGACTTTAATCTAGATGACTTTGAAGAGAATTAAAGACCTAGCAAAAGTGTGTGCCATAGCCTTCTAATCTCCTCATCTTCAAAGAGGAGAGTATCTTTATAGCGGTAAAGATAGGAGAGCTTTGGAGCTGCAAAGCCCTCTTCTCCTATGCAGCTGCTATGGGCTGGCAAGAGTGCTCGCCCAAGTGCAGGGTTATCAATTTTTTTCTCACACACAAAGCATACAAACTCTTTGTGCAATCTTCCCTCATACTCCAAAAGCTCCACATACCCCTCAATTATTGCTCTTTTGGGGTTTTGTTTGGTAATTTTTAGAGCAATTTTGTCTAAAAGCTCTTTATAGAAAGGATCTATCTCTTCAAGTCCTTGCAGATGGCGGTAGTAGAGCTTGATAAACTGCTGCCAAATAGAGTGTTTTTGGGTATCTTTAAGCCAGGAGAATCCAAGATGTGTTACATTGCGCAGTTTTGGCAAGAAGCCTAGCTGATACTCTATGGTAAAATCTATTTTATAACCAAGATTTATGCTAGAGTGTCTTGCACCATAGAATCGATAGAGGATATAGAGTCTGTTGGCAGTAAGAGTTGTTATAATCAGATCTTCATTTTTTGCCCTTGTGATATGAAGAATATAGCCTTGCATAGTTTTTACTCACAGTTGTTTTAAAATCGAGCTGCAATAAGCTTTTAAGTCGCCTCTAACGAATATCAAAGTATAATAAAAAAACTTTTATATACAAAAATTGGGTTTAAAGTCTATTTAAAACACTTTGAAACCGAAAGGGTTGATATGGATATTCTTACAAGCTACAAAGACAACTGCGGTTTTGGTCTGCTAGCTAGCATCGACAATAAACCTTCGCACCAAAATGTCAATGATGCCATCAAATCCTTAGAGAGGATGATGCACAGAGGCGCAATTGCTGCAGATGGCAAGAGTGGAGATGGGAGTGGGCTCCTCTTTTCTATGCCTCATAAATTTTTCAAAAAGGTTTCGCTTCAAGAGGATTTTGTGCTGCCAAATACCTATGCTGTAGCGGTGGTCTTTTATAAGAATGAGCAAAATATTGAGGTTATTAAAGAGTATTGTGCAAAAAATGATCTCAAAGTTTTGCATATTCGTAGAGTGCCAATCAACACAGAGGCTTTGGGAGAGTTAGCCAAAGAGACGCTGCCAAATATTGTGCAGATCTTTGTAGCCCCCAATTCACTTATTGCTACCAAGCGCTTTGATGCGCTTTTGTATCTAACCAGAAGAGAGATCGAAAAAGAGCTTATTGAGGATGAGGATTTTTATATCCCCACCTTTTCTAGTAAAATGATCGCCTACAAAGGGCTTGTAATGCCCACCTATATTAAGATGTTCTATCCAGATCTGCAAGATAAAGATTTTGAAGCAAGTTTTGCCTTGTTTCATCAGCGCTTCTCTACCAATACTTTGCCAAAATGGAAACTAGCCCAGCCCTTTAGGATGATTGCCCACAATGGAGAGATAAACTCTGTAACAGCTAACAGATATAATGTAATGGCAAAGTGTGAAGCTCTTAAAAGCGAGGTCTTTTCTGCTCAGGAGCTGGAGCGTATCTTACCCCCTCTTGAGCCAGAGGCAAGTGATAGTAAAAGTTTAGATAACTTCTTTGAGTTTTTAATAGTTAATGGTGTAGAGTTTTTTAAAGCAGCACGCGCTCTTATTCCTGCTCCTTGGCAAAACGCTCCCCATATGGATGCTGAGCTTAGAGCCTACTATGAGTATACCAGCACCTGTTTTGAGGCGTGGGATGGGCCTGCTGCAGTGAGTCTTACAGATGGGCGCTATATTGGCTGTGTGCTGGATCGAAATGGCCTTCGCCCAGCTAAATATATCATCACAAAAGATAGAAGACTTATTATTGCTAGTGAATATGGGATTTTGGAGGTGCCTGAAGAAAATATAATTGAAAGAGGAAGGCTGCAAAGCGGGGAGATGATTGCGTTGGATCTTAAATACGGGGTTATTCTTAAAAATGAGGATATTAATGATTATCTTAAAAACTCCAACCCCTATAGCGAATGGCTTAATGAGAATATGGTCTATTTGCAAGAGCATATCGAAACCCCTTTTAGCAACCTACAAGAGTATAAGATTGAAGATGTAGTGCATAAGCAGCGCTACTTTCATATAACCCACGAGCTTATTGAGCAGGTGATTGAGCCAATGATTAAAGAGGGTAAAGAGGCGGTTGGCAGTATGGGCGATGATACACCGATGGCTGCATTTAGCAATAAACAGCGCAACTTCACAGACTTTTTCAAACAAAAGTTTGCCCAAGTTACCAACCCTCCAATCGATCCAATCAGAGAGAAGATTGTTATGAGTCTCAATACCGGCTTTGGCGAGATTCACAATATTTTAGATGAAGATCCAGATCACGCTATTCGTCTTAAAGCTGTCTCTCCTATTTTAATCAAAGAGAAGATGGATGTGCTGCTTAGTTATGGCGATCCAAAGCATCCGCGCTACAAAGAGTGCTTTAAAAATAGGATCTTCTCTACAGCCTTTGAAAAAGACCTCAAAGCCTCTCTTGAAAAGCTTACTGATGAGGTGATAGCAGCAGTAAAAGAGGAGGGTGTAAGAATTATTGTCCTTGATGATAGAGAGTTAAGTCCACACAAAAAGATTATGCCAATGGCAATGGTGATAGGACGGCTTAACAAAAAGCTTCTAGAGGCTGGTGTGCGTCATCTTGTCTCCATTGTAGCTGTGACAGGGGAGGTGCACGATTCTCATAGCGCAGCGGTAATGGTAGCCTATGGGGCAAGTGCAGTCTATCCATATCTACTGTTTGCAACGGTGTATGAGAAGCTTAGCAAACAAAACCTCACCTCTTTTGAGTTGCGCAATAGATTTAAGAATGTAATTAATGCCCTTAATGGGGGATTCTTGAAAATTATGTCCAAAATGGGCATCTCAACAATTGCTTCATACAGAAATTCAGCTCTTTTTGATGTGTTGGGGCTCAGTGAAGAGATGGTGCAGGAGTGCTTTTATGGAAGCAAGGCTTTGGTGCCAGGACTCACATATGAGGATATAGAAAAGAGACTAGAGCGCTACCACAAAGATGCTTATGAGATCGATATTGAAAAAAGAATCTTCCCTTTAGAGCTAGGAGGTTATTACAAATATATAGATGGCAGTGAGTATCATGACTTTAACCCCAATGTGGTCAATAAGATCCACGAGGTCTCCATTACAGGCAGATGGGAGGATTATGAGGATCTAAAAGATATGATTGAAAAAAGAGGTCTTCGATTTATTCGAGACTTCTTTGAGTTTAACTCCCCAAATCAACCTATCTCTTTGGATGAGGTGGAGCCAATAGAGAATATCTTTAGGCGTTTTGATAGTGCGGCTATGAGTCTTGGCTCAATCAGTCCTGAAGCACACGAGTGTATAGCTGAAGCTATGAACAAAATTGGTGCGAAGAGCAATTCAGGGGAGGGGGGTGAAGATGAGAGCCGATTTGGCACTATCAAAAACTCCAAAATCAAACAGGTTGCAAGTGGGCGTTTTGGTGTAACGCCTGCGTATCTTCGCAGTGCAGAGGAGATCCAGATCAAAATTGCTCAAGGGGCAAAACCGGGAGAGGGTGGACAGCTGCCAGGACACAAAGTAACCGCTCTTATTGCAAAGCTGCGCCATACAATGCCAGGAGTAACGCTCATCTCCCCTCCACCACACCACGACATCTACTCTATTGAGGATTTAGCCCAGCTTATTTTTGACCTCAAACAGGTTAATCCAGATGCAAAAGTGGCAGTGAAGTTAGTCTCAACTGCAGGAGTTGGCACTATTGCTACGGGTGTAGCCAAGGCTTATGCAGATAAGATTATCATCTCAGGAGGCGATGGGGGTACAGGAGCAGCACCTCTTACTTCTATTAAATTTGCAGGTAATCCTTGGGAGTTGGGACTTACTGAAGCCCACAATGCCCTAAAAGCCAACCATCTAAGAGAATTTGTTGAGTTGCAAACCGATGGAGGGCTTAAAACTGGTCTCGATATTGTTAAGGCTGCCATTATGGGAGCTGAGAGCTACGCTTTTGGCACGGGTGTGCTTACTATTATTGGGTGTAAAATTTTGCGAGTTTGTCACCTCAATAGATGTACCGTAGGTATTGCGACACAAAATGAGTTTTTGCGTGAGCACTATGTAGGCACAGTCGATAGGCTTATTAACTACTTTACACTAGTAGCAGAGGATATTAGAAAGATTTTGGCAAAGCTTGGATTTAGAAGCTTGGAAGAGATTATTGGAAGAGTGGATCTGCTTAAAGTAATAGATAATGAGCTAGCTAAAAAGTTTGATTTTAGCTCAGTTTTGATGCGTCTTGATGGGGTTGATACCTGCCAAGTGCCGTCAAATGAGCCATTTGATAGCAATGAGTATGAGAAGCAGATCCTCAAAGAGATCTATCCAGCCATTGAAAATCCCAATCAAAGTGTTATAGTCAATAAAAAAATTACCAATGTCAATAGAAGTTTTGGTGCTAGAATTAGTGGTGAGATTGCCAAATATTATGGCGATAGCGGATTAAAAGATGGTGCTATTACGATCAATTTGGAGGGTATTGCAGGCCAGAGTCTGGGAGCATTTTTGATTAATGGGGTAACTATCAATATCAAAGGGGCTGGCAACGATTATGTAGGCAAAGGTATGCACGGAGGTAAAATCGTTATTACCTCTAAATATCCGCAGCAGCGCTTTAGCCTTGCAGGTAATACTTGCTTGTATGGTGCTACTGGTGGTACGCTTTTTGTAGCAGGAGAGGTTGGAGAGCGTTTTGCTGTAAGAAATTCAGGTGCGTTAGCAGTAGTAGAAGGTACGGGTGATCATGCATGTGAGTATATGACAGGGGGTATTGTAGTTATTCTTGGCAAAACCGGTATCAACTTTGGGGCAGGTATGACTGGTGGGCTTGCCTTTGTGTATGATGAGGATCACACATTTATTGAAAAGATTAATCAGGAGTTGATTGAGGCAAGAAGAATAGATATAGATGAGTTTGATGAGGCGCGCCACTATCTCAAAAAGCTTTTACAGACCTACTATGATGCTACCAATAGCCAAAAAGCAAAAGATATTTTGGATAATTTTAGAATGGAGATTAGGAATTTTTGGATGGTGAGACCAAAAGAGCTTAGAAAAGTTCCTTTGAACCTAGAGGAGGGGGAATAGTATGCAAAATTTTATCTTTAATGAAAGAATTGAGCCCAAAAAGAGAGCTGTTAATGAGCGGGTAAAGGATTTTGAGGAGATTTACGATATTTACAATCCCAATGAAGCCTCTGTGCAAGCAGACAGATGTGTGCAGTGTGGAGACCCCTACTGCCACAACGCTTGCCCTTTGCACAACTTTATCCCGCACTGGTTAAAGACAGTAGCAGAGAAGGATTTAGAGTTTGCTTTTAAGATCTCCAATGAGTCCTCTCCTTTTCCAGAGATTATGGGAAGGGTTTGTCCCCAAGACAGGCTTTGTGAGGGGGCTTGCACCCTTAATGAAGGGTATGGGGCAATAACCATTGGAGCAATTGAGACCTTCATCTCAGAAGAGGGGTTTAAAAAGGGGATGCGCCCAGAGTTTTGCGCCAAAAAAACGGGTAAAAAGGTAGCCATTATCGGGAGCGGACCTGCGGGGCTTAGTTGTGCTACCTATCTATTAAGAGCTGGTATTGAGCCCCATGTTTTTGAAAGAGCCGATCGAGCAGGAGGGCTGCTAACCTATGGCATTCCAAATTTTAAGCTTGATAAGAGGGTAATTCAGCGAAGAGTTGATTGGCTTTTGGAAGCTGGAATGGAGCTTAATCTCAATGTTGAAGTTGGCAAAAACCTTGATTTTGAAGAGCTTTTGGAAAATTTTGATGCTATTTTTATAGGCATTGGAGCAACAAAACCCAGAAAAGCAGGTATTCCTGGCGAAAATGCCAAGGGTGCGATGATGGCTATGGATTTTCTCACCAACATCCAGCGTAAACTTTTTGGCGATAGTTACGATAAAGAGAGAGAGGTAAAAGATAAAAATGTGGTGGTCATTGGCGGTGGTGATACTGCAATGGATTGTGTAAGAACAAGCATTAGAGAAGGGGCAAAAAAAGCGATTTGTGTCTATAGAAGAGATGCAGCCAGTATGCCAGGAAGCAGAAAAGAGGTAAAAAACGCACAAGAAGAAGGAGCAGAGTTTGTCTATAATGCTGCTCCTACAAGGGTGCTTACAGACGATGAGGGCAAAGTGATAGGTGTAGAGTTTGTCAAGACCATATCTACTACCACAAAAGATGGCAAAAGAAAGCTAGAGATTGTAAAAAATAGCGAATTTAGCATTGAAGCAGATGTGGTAATCTTTGCTTTAGGTTTTGAAAATACTCCTTTGGAGTTTTTGGCAAAGCACGGGATTGAGACGAACGATTGGGGCGCTATAAAGATTGATGGCAATTATGAGACTACTAAGCCGGGAGTTTATGCCGGAGGGGATTGCTATAGAGGAGCACATCTGGTAGTAACGGCTGCCTATGATGGCAGAGAAGCTGCAAAAGCTATTATAAAGAAGTTGATAGGATAAAGTGGAAGAGCTTTTTTGGGATGTAAAAGCAGCCTCTTGCCAGATTTTTGAAAAGATTCGCAAAGGGCTTGATGAGAGTTTTTACAGGTATGATGGCAGGGGTGCGGGGGGAGATCTCTCCAGTAAAATAGATCTCTTTGCAGAGGAGATCTTTATAGCAAAACTACAAAAGTATGGCAAAATTGTCTCTGAAGAGGCAGGAGAGGTGGGAGAGGGAGAGAGAGTGCTTATTATCGATCCAATCGATGGTAGCGACAATCT
>WGAX01000078.1 GCA_015494595.1 Nitratiruptor sp. | reverse complement strand
TGGGCACACTTGGCAAAGCGATTGGTAGCTATGGGGCCTATATTTTAGCAAGCAAAGAGATTATTCACTTTTTGCAAAATAGGGCAAAAAGTATCATCTACACGACTGCCCTTTCATTGATGGATGTGGCGTTGGCAATGGAGGGCTTTTTGTATATACAAAAAAATCTCTCTTTTTTAAAAAAAGAGATTAAAAAAAGAGAAGAGATTATTCGATCCTTTGGCTTGGATACTCAAAGCCTCATTGTGGATATTGAAGTAAAAGATGTGTTGGCTGTGCAAAAAAGACTCTTACAAGAGGGCTTTTTGGTAGGGGCTATTAGGCCTCCAACAGTGCCAAAGCCGATACTTCGTATTATTGCTAGGCTTGGGGAGAGTAGTGGGGATTTGAGGCATCTTTTGGAGCGTATTGATGTTTTGGTGCAAGCTTAAAATCTATAATGAGCAAAGAGTTTTTGTAGATATTGCTTTGCAGATTGACTCCTCTTTAGCCCTTGTGGGACAGAGTGGAAGCGGTAAAAGTTTAACACTTAAGGCTCTTTTGGATCTGCTGCCAAAAGGGTTTTTTAAAGAGCTCGATTACAAATGGGAGTATACTCTTATTCGAGGCAAAACCATCTCTTTGGTGCCGCAAAACCCCTTTACTGCTCTTAGTCCCCTGACAAAAATCAAGCATCAGTTTTTCGTATCTTTAAAAGAGGCGCAAGAGCTGCTTGAGCTTGTAGGGCTTGAGGGGGAGTTTTTGGAGCGCTATCCACCACAGCTAAGCGGTGGACAACTACAAAGAGTAGTGATTGCCATGGCTTTGGCGCATAAGCCAAAACTGCTGCTTCTTGATGAGCCAACGACTGCGTTGGATCCAAAGCTCAAAGAGGCTATTTTAGATCTTCTTTTGGATTTGCAAAAAGAGCTCGGCTTTTTGATGCTCTTTGTTACCCATGAGATAGATAGTGCAGCAAAGGTGTGCAAAAAATTGGCAGTCATTAAAGATGGTACAATAGTAGAGCAAGGTGAAGCAAAGCATATTATACAATCACCAAGAGAGCCATATACAAAAGAGTTGATTGCAGCAAACTTTGCACAAAGAGAGTTTAGAAAATGAGAGTTATAAAATTTTTTTTAAATCTTTTCATTGTTGTTACTGTTCTTGTAGCAGCTTATGGTGTCTACTATCTTAGTACTCTATACTCTGCTTTAGCGCCAAAAGCACAAAAAATTATTGAGTATACTCCTAAACTGACTACTAAAATCTATGATCGAAACAGTGAGCTTATAGCCAATATCTTTGATAAAGAGAATCGTGAATATGTAAAGTATGAAGATATTCCTCCCCGTGTGATTGAGGCGCTTTTAGCGATTGAAGATACCAAATTTTTTGAGCATAAAGGTATCAATATCGATGCGATTATGCGAGCAGTTATTAAAGATATAAAAGCAAGAAAGTTTGTAGAGGGCGCCAGTACACTTACGCAACAGCTTGTTAAAACAATGGTGCTTTCACGAGAAAAGAAGATTAAGAGAAAAATTAATGAGATGCTTATAGCCCTTTATATTGAAAGAAGGCTTACCAAAGAGCAGATTTTGGAGCGCTATCTCAATCAGGTCTATTTTGGGCATGGCTACTATGGTATTAAAACAGCAGCACAAGGCTATTTTCATAAACCTTTACAAAATCTTACTCTCAAAGAGATCGCTATGCTTGTGGGGCTGCCAAGAGCTCCTAGCTTTTACGATCCTACCAAAAATTACGAAGAGTCAATAAAAAGAGCAGATCGCGTTATTAATAGGATGTATGAGCTTGGATGGATTGATGAGCAGAGCTTTAGCGAAGCCATTAATGAGCAGCCAAAAGTGTATGATGACTCTTTAAGTGCCAATAGAGCTCCCTATGTTGTAGATGAGGTGATACGACAATATAGCAAAAGTTTACCAGATTTTCGCACAGGAGGCTATCATATTTATACTACCATCGATTTGCAGATGCAAAAGATGGCCAAAGAGGAGCTTATAAAAGGATATAAGAATATTATTAAGCGCTCACCAGATTATAACTATACCAATCTCAATGGCGCTATGGTAGTATTGCGTCCTCAAAGCGGAGAGATTTTGGCACTTGTGGGAGGGGTTGATTACAAAAAAAGCGTCTTTAACAGAGCTACCCAGGCCAAACGCCAGCCAGGCAGTGCTTTTAAGCCCTTTATCTACCAAATTGCACTCAATCTTGGCTATTCACAGATGAGCAAAATTGCTGATGTGGCAAGAAGTTATCAATTTAAGGAAGGAAATAGTACAAAAGTTTGGCAGCCAAAAAATTATGAGAAGAATTTTGAGGGGCTTATAACCCTCAAAGATGCCCTTATTCATTCGCGCAATTTGGCTACAATTAATTTAGTGGAAGAGATTGGTTTAGAAAGAGTTTATGAGGAGCTGCAAAAACTCTCCTTTAGTAATTTGCCAAAAGACCTCTCTTTGGCTTTAGGCTCTGTTACCCTCTCCCCTTTGGCTTTAGCTAAACACTATACGATGTTTCCTACCTATGGTAAGCTTGTAGAGCCCTATTTGGTGAGCAAAATCCAAAAAGGTAAAGAGGTGATTTTAGCCTCTTCTCCTCAATCAAAACAGCTCGTAGAGCCCAAGCAGGCTTTTTTGATGATTGATATGCTGCGCGGTGTGGTACAAGAGGGAACAGGTAGAAGAGCAAAAGTAAAAGGGATTGAGGTTGCGGGAAAAACAGGTACAACAAACCGCTATGTAGATGCCTGGTTTTGCGGTTTTACGCCAGATATTGAAACAGTTGTGTGGTTTGGACAAGATGACAATACTCCTTTGCACAAAGAGGCTGGAGGCAAAGCAGCAGCACCTGTGGTAGGGGCTTTTATTAAAAGAGTCTATAGATTGCATCCAGAGCTTAAACGAAAATTTGATGTACCAAAGGGGGTATATAGTTTAGTTATTGGTGGCAAGCGTTACTACTTTACCGATATATCCAGACCCACCAAAGCAGAGGAGCCCAAGGAGAGTGAGGAGGAGCTACTCTTTTAGATTTTGCAATACAGAAGCTCCCTAATCATCTCTTTAGAGAGCGTTTGAGTGGTGATAATGAGGCTGGAGATTTCCATACTTTGTAGGGCATCTGCCTCTTTTTCATCTCTTACGCGTGCTACAATATGTGCTTTTGGAGCTAAATCTCGCACAGATTGTGTAACAAGACGGATTTTTTCTAGGTTATGAAAAGTGATAACAACTGCACACGCATTTTTGAGATCTAAACTCTCAAGGACTATTCTTTGTGCTGCATTACCAAAAAATATTGGCTCATTATTCGCTACTCCCTCTTCATACAGCAAAAGATCGTGCTCAATCACTACATAATCAAATCCTCTCTTTCGTAAATCACAACAAATATCTTTGCCAAGGGGGCCATATCCGCATACAATGATATGATTGTAAAAGCCAGCAGACTCAATTTTAAGCTCTCGTATCGGCTCTTTGAAGAGTTTATCTGCAATGCTCTTTAAATTTTTAAGAATAAACGGAGTAGCAATCATTGAGAGAATAACCACAGAAGAGAGGATTTGTGCAGTTGTATCAGATATGAGATGGTTTGCACTAGCAAGTACAAATATTGCCAGTGCAAATTCACCAATCTGGCTAAGGGAGAGGGCTGTTTTAAATGCTGTTCGTTTTTGCTCGCTCCAGCACAAAATAAAATAGAGTATGATAGCTTTTATAAGCATAATTGCAAAAACGAGTGCAAAAATAGTGCCTAAGTGCTCTATGACGCTTTCTAAATTGATACGGTTGCCAACAGAGAAGAAAAAGATTCCAAGTAGCAGATCGCGAAATGGCGCTAAATCGGCTTCCACTTGATATTTGTAGTGCGATTCTGCAAGTAGCATTCCCGCAAAAAATGCTCCAAGAGAGTAGGAAAAGCCCAAAAAGTGAGAAAGCTCAGCGCTTAGAAAAATAACAAAGAATGTGGCTAGCAAAAAGATCTCTTGGTTTTTGGTATTGATTGCATAGCGTAAGAATCGATCTATGACAAATTTTCCCAAAAGAAGTAAAAGGGCAAAAAAGAGGATTATATTCACAAGTGTCTGGATAAAAATTGAGCTGGGAGTTACATTTTTAGTAAAGATTTCAATAATAAGCAAAAGAGGAATAACTGCTAAATCTTGAAAGAGTAAAATTCCGAGTACTTTTCTCCCATACAGAGAGTGAATATCACCATTTTCATTGAGAATTTTTAGTACAATAGCAGTAGAAGAGAGTGCTAACGCAAACCCTATAATAATGGCAGATTTCAAGTAAAAGCCCAGTAAACTGGCTAAGAGAGCAAAAAAAACTCCAGTAATGCCCACTTGTAAAAGTCCATATACAAACACCTCTTTTTTCATCACTTTTAAATCTTGAAAAGAGAACTCAAGTCCAATGGTAAACATTAAAAGTACAATGCCAAACTCTGAGATATTGTCTAAAATAGTAGAGTTGTGTACATTAAGATGGAAAAATTCAGCTACAATCATACCGGTAAAAATATAACCAATGGCTGTAGGAAAATCATATCTTCTTAAAATGATATTCAGTACACTTGCTATAAATATTGCCCCAAGAATGATCCAGACCTGCTCCATCGCCTCACTTTATAAGCTAATTTTTGCTACAATCTAATGGTAGCACATTAGTAAAGGAATTATAATGGATTGGATAAAGATTTTACAAATAGGAGCGGAATATATCCAAAATAATGATGATGAGAGTACAAGTGGTATCGATCTGGAGGATATTGTTAGAGGCTTGCAGGTAGTATTTGATGCAGAAAATGGTCTCGATTTGGGTAAGCTTCTTGCCCAACTGCAAGATAGCGATCTTGGTGAGATTGTGGCAAGCTGGATAGGAAGTGGAGAAAATAAACCCATTGAGCCTGAGCATGTAGAGGCTATTGTGCCGCCAGAAAAGGTGAAGGCACTGGCTGAGCAGCTAGGTGTTTCTGAAGAGAGTGCAAGAAAGGCTCTAGCTGACGCACTACCTGCGGTGGTGGATCAAGCTACCAATGAAGAGTCATCTTTGGCTGAGCAGCTTTGGGAGCAGATTGGTGGTTTTGAGGGTGCAATCAATATACTCAAAAAATTTACATAAGGAGGAGTAATGTTTGATTTTCTAAAGGATGTGGGAGCAAAACTTTTTGGCTCAAAGGAGGAGGCGCCTGAAAAGATTAAAGAGCATATTGAAGCGGACAATCCGGGTGTTGAAAATCTAGAGGTTGCTATGAATGAGGATGGTAATGTAAGCTTAAGTGGTGTAGCAAAAGATAGTGATGCATTGGAAAAGGCTGCTTTGATGGCTGGTAATGTGGAGGGGGTAGAGAAGGTTGATGTAAGTGGTGTGGAGGTGCAAGAGCAAAAAGAGCAAAAGGTAGAGATTTATGAGATTCAAAAGGGTGATACTCTCTGGGCGATAGCGCAAAAATTCTATGGTGATGGCAATAAGTATAAGAAGATTTTTGAAGACAATAAAGAGGTGATTAAAGATCCAGATAAAATCTATCCGGGACAAAAGATTAGGATTGTTTTAGAAGATTGATAAGCCTGTTTTTGTGGTAAAGAGCTCCAGCGCTAATGTTCCGGCATAGGAGTTGCCGTAGCGATTGAGCGCTGGAGACCAGACGCAAATCCCCATTTTGCCAGGTACTACTGCCACGATTCCCCCACCTACGCCGCTTTTGCCAGGAAGCCCTACATGAAAAGCAAACTCCCCGCTAGCATCGTAGTGGCCGCATGTAAGCATCACTGCATTGATTCTCTTTGCTTGGCGAGGTGTGATAAACTCCTTTTTTGTAAGTGGATCTATACCGTGATTGGCAAGAAAAAGCATACTTCTAGCTAGCTCTAAGGTATTCATCTCAGTAGCACAGTGCTTGAGATATGTCTCTACTACTTGCAATGGATCGTTGTGCAGATTGCCAAAATCTTTGATAAGATTTGCTAATGCCCTGTTGCGATAAGCGTGCTCCATCTCCGATTTTGCTACTGCAGGATTGATATTGATAGAGCTATTTTGGCTTGTTTGGCGAATAAACTGCAAGATATTTTCTAGCGTAATGAAAGGATCTTTATAGTGATCGATAAGCGAGTCTGTTACTACAAGTGCTCCAGCGTTAATAAAGGGATTTCTAGGCTTGCCATGCTCATACTCTAGCTGCACAAGGGAGTTAAATGGTGTCCCACTTGGCTCTACACCAACTCTTTCATAAAGTTTTTTGGAATACATATGCAAAGCCATAGTGAAAGTGAAGAGTTTGGAGATGCTTTGGATTGAAAAGCGTTTATTGGCTTCACCTACACTATAGCTTTTGCCATCAAGCAGCACAATGCTCATAGCAAACTGCTTTGGATCTACTTTGGCAAGCTCTGGGATGTAGTCGGCTACTTTGCCTTTGCCAATATGGGGTTTAACCTCTTTGTAGATTTCATTGAGGATCTTTTCGTAGTTCATAAAGACTCTTTAAAAGAGGGCAAAAGCCCTCTTCTTAGCAGCTGTAGTAGAGTTTGAATTCATATGGATGTGGACGACCCTCTACTGGGTTAACCTCTACTTCATACTTCCAATCGATATACTCTTTAATAAAATCTTCACTCATCACGCCACCAGCTGTAAGGAAGTCGTGATCTTTTTTGAGCGCTTCAAGAGCCTCTCTCAAAGTTGCTGGCATAGTTTTGATACCTTGATCGCGAAGCTCTTCAAGAGTGTATTCAAACAAATCCTCATCTCTTGGCTCGCCTGGATCGATTTGATTTTTGATACCATCAATACCAGCCATCAAAATTGCAGTAAATGCAAGATATGGACAGCTTGAGCTATCTGGGCTTCTAAACTCAACCCTTACACTCTTCTCACCTGCGCCATAAGGAATTCTAAAGCATGCACTTCTGTTTCTAGCGCTATAAGCTAGCACTGATGGAGCTTCAAATCCTGGCATCAATCTTTTATAAGAGTTTGTAGATGGGTTGGTAAATGCTGCTACCGCTCCAGCGTGTTTGATGATTCCTCCGATGAACCATTTTGCAATTTCACTGATATTGCCATACTCACCAGCTTTGAAAAAGAGGTTTTTGCCATCTTTCCAGATGGAGCAGTGCACATGCATACCGTTACCATTGTCGCCATAGAGCGGTTTTGGCATAAATGTTGCGGTTTTGCCGTTTATGTGTGCTACATTTTTGACTACATACTTATACTTTTGCACATTATCAGCTGCGGTGATAATATCGCCAAATTTTACTCCAATCTCTCCCTGTCCTGCGGTTCCAACCTCGTGGTGTACAACAAAAGTCTCAATACCTACCTCTTCAAGGACATTTACCATCTCTGCTCTAATGTCCATCTGGCTATCTACAGGTGGCACTGGGAAGTAGCCCTCTTTGTATGCAGGTCTGTGACCGATATTGTAGCCGCCCTCATCTCTTGGATCTTTTTTCCAGTTCCACTCACCCTCTTCAGAGTCGATCTCATAGCACTGCTTGTTTGGCTCATCTTCTACATGGATATGATCGAAGATAAAAAACTCATTCTCTGGCCCAAAGTATGCAGCATCACCAATACCTGTCTCATTGAGATATTCAAGAGCTTTTTTAGCGATTGTTCTTGGATCTTTGAAATAAGGCGTGCCATCCACATCGCAAACTGAGCATATTACTACTGCAGTTGGATCTGCTGTGAATGGATCTACAAAAGCTGTAGATGCATCTGGCATCAAAAGCGTGTCAGATTCGCTGATGTTTTTCCACATACGAATGGAGCTTCCATCAAAAGGAATTCCCTTTTCAAACATCTCCTCAGTTACAGCTTTTGCATTGTAAGCAAGATGGTGCCATCTACCGAAAATATCGGTGAAACGAAAATCTACAAACTCAATCTCTTCGCGACCAAGCATCTCAAAAAACTCTTTAACTGCGCTCATACGCTCTCCTTATAATAAAGTTTAATCAGCTATGATTATATCCCAAACTACCTTTGTATTTTGCTTAAAAATTGAGCAGCTCTTTCTCTTTTTGCCGAAAAATCGCAACTTTGCTAAATCCTATCTCTTTTGCCAATGTTACGATTTCACTCAATTTATAGCCAACCTGCTGGGGTGCGTGAGCATCTGAAGCAAAGGTGATAGGAATTTGCAAATCGTAAATCTCCTCTAAAAGCTCTTTGCTGGGATAGGGCTCTTGTACAGGCTTTCTAAGCCCAGCGCTACTAATCTCTACTGCCATACCACTCTGTTTGATGGCTTTAAGAGCATCTTTGGCAATGAGACGAATATCTTTTTTGGGTTTGAAATTGAACACTTTAATTAAATCGAGATGGCCTACAATTTGAAAAAGTCCACTCTTTGCTAGCTGCTCAATAGCTAAAAAGTAGTCCTGCCAGATTTTATCTATATCTTGATTTTTATATTCGCCTATGAACTCAGGATTATCAAATCCCCAGAGATCTTGATGGCTGGTAATGGCATTGTGGTCTTTGCTTTTTGGTAAGAAGTGCACTGAGCCAATGAGGTAGTCCACATTGGCGCTCAATATGCGATCTTCCATAAGTCCTGGCAGGAAATCCACTTCATAGCCAAGAAGGATTTCGATTTTATCTTCGTAGCGCTTTTTTGCCTCTTTGATAGCAGCTTCGTAACTATTGGCATCCGCAAGGCTCATGCGATACTTTTGATCGAATTCCATAGGGGCGTGATCGCTAAAGCCATATATTTGTATTCCCCGCTCTATTGCAGCTTCGATATATTCATCTATTTCACCCGTAGCGTGGTTGCAAAGTTTGGTGTGGTTATGCAGATCTACTAGCACCGCTCTCCTTTTGCTATAATAAATTCAATTATATCATAGGGGATGAGGATGGGCATTTTTGAAGAGATTAGAAGAGATAGCCTCATTGGAGCACAGGAGGCTTTAAAAGGTGTTGAAGATATTAATGCCTTGCATACAGAAAGCGGTGATTCGGTGCTAAGAGTTGCTATAAAGAGTGGAGCAAGTTTACAGATGTTTCTCTTTTTAATAGAGCAAGGAGCCGATATTTTTGAAGTAGATGAGGAGGGTGTTGGGCTTATTGATGATGCAATTAAAAAGGGGAGATTAGATATTGTAAAGACTCTCGTCAAAAAAGGGATCGATCCCAACAGCACAAAGCGAAAAAGCGGCTTTACTCCACTCATGGCTGCAATGGCGTATGGAGATGAGCCAATTGCTAGATTTTTAGTTAAAGAGTGCGGGGTAGATGTGGATGTGAAAGATAGCTTTGATAAAACAGCAAGCGATTATGCTAAGATGACAGGATATGCACACCTTTTAAGGATTTTAGATGAGTAATTTAGCCTATGAGATTCGCTATACCTATGAGGATTATAAGCAGTGGGAGGGTGATTGGGAGCTTATTTGGGGGCAGGCAATTGCTATGGCTCCAAGCCCTTTTGGGCCTCATCAGGGCATTATGAGTGAGATTGTTTTTGATCTAAAAAGCTCTTTGCAGCAGTGCAATAAAGAGTGCTTTGTTTATGCAGAATTGGACTATATTGTGGATGAAGAGACGGTAGTAAGACCGGATGTATTGGTAAGTTGTCAAAAAATCAGAGATTTTGCTAAAAAGGCGCCACTCTTTATTGCTGAAGTACTTAGTCCATCCACCGCTATAAAGGATCAAAATATTAAGTTTAGTATTTATGAAGCTGAGGGGGTGCGCTACTATATGATAGTAGATTATAAGATACAGAAAGTAAAGCTCTATAAGCTTATTGGGGGTAAATACCAAAAAGTTGCAGAAGAGATTGATGGAGAGATGGGAGTGGATTTTGATGGGTGTGAGCTTATTTTTAATATTGATAGATGGTGGCGGGTAGTATGAAAAAGGTTGAGTTACTAAGCCCTGCGGGCAATCTTAAAAAGCTCAAAATCGCTTTTGCTTATGGAGCAGATGCGGTCTATGGAGGAGTGAGCCATTTTAGTTTGAGAATCAGAAGCGGCAAAGAGTTTAGCTATGAGAGTTTTAATGAGGGGATC
>WGAX01000077.1 GCA_015494595.1 Nitratiruptor sp. | reverse complement strand
TTATCCCTCTTGTAGCAAACAAACATCGAAATAGATTTTTTAAACATAAACGAAGAAGGCATAGAGTGTATAGAGTGAGGAAGGGGGATACTATTTTGAAAATTGCAAAAAGATTTGGTGTCAATGCCAAGAAGCTTAAAAGATGGAATAAGAAGAAGAGTAATTTCTTAAGAATTGGAGAGAAACTTGTTGTACTTTATTAGATATTGTATTCTAGGTGCTCTCTTTCTTTTTTTGGTAGGATGTGGTACAAAGCAGGAGATTACTTATACTCCTCCCCCATCAAAACAGCAGCAGCAATGTACGCCTCCCGTAACGCAGCAGCCATCTCCAGTGCCTGTGATTAAAAATCCTCAAGCTATGCATGAGGCAACGATGCGTCCTTATAGTGTCAATGGTGTGCAGTATCAGCCAACAGTTGTAAAAGTGGGGACAAAGTACCGAGGCATTGCTAGCTGGTATGGACCAGATTTTGATGGAAATAAAACAAGTAGCGGTGAAGCATACAATATGCACGATTTTACTGCTGCTCATAGGACTTTGCCTATGAATACCATATTAAAAGTTACCAATCTTAATAATGGCAAAAGTGTTGTAGTGCGTGTTAATGATCGTGGCCCTTTTGTGAAGGATAGAATCATAGATCTCTCCTATGGGGCAGCAAAAAAGTTGGGGATGCTTGATACAGGGACAGCACCGGTGGAGATTGAGGTATTGGGATTTGATAACTATATCTCCTCTTTACAAGGGGTGCCAAAACCAAAGGTAACGCTGCAAAATTTTGCAGTACAAATTGGGGCATTTAAGCACTATAGAGGAGCAAAAATTATGCAAGAAGCCAATGCTTTGGTGGATGGCAAATATCGAGCCGTTATTAAAAAATCTATGCGAGGCAATCAACCGCTTTATAGAGTTTGGCTAACAGGATTTAGCAGTGAAGCTGAAGCAGAAGATTTTCTTGCACGCCATCGTGATCACTATAGGGGAGCTTTTATTGTAGTAGGAAATACACAATGATTACACTACAACGAGAGACCAAAGAGACTGCTATTAGTTTGACTCTTCATATTGACGGCTCAGGAGAGACGACTATTGCAACCGGTATAGGTTTTTTTGATCATATGCTAGCATCTTTTGCTAAGCATGCCCATTTTGATTTGGCTCTAGAGTGTAAAGGGGATCTCTATGTAGATTTTCATCATAGTGTAGAGGATGTTGGTATAGTACTTGGAGAAGCTCTGTATAAAGCGATCTTCCCTCCTCATAATCGTGAGCGTTTTGGTGATAGTGTAGTAGTGATGGATGAGGCTGCAATCAGTTGTGCTTTAGATCTCTCTAATCGCCCTTTTTTGGTTTATGAGGTAGATTTAGATGGAAAGATTGGAGAGTTTGATAGCGAGCTTGTAGAGGAGTTTTTTAGAGCTTTAGTATTTAATGCCAAGATTACTTGTCATATAGTGCAGCTGCGGGGTAGAAATAGGCACCATATTGCAGAAGCCTGCTTTAAGGCTTTTGCCGTAGCGTTAAGAAGAGCTTTACGGTTTGATGAGCAGGCAGGAATGCCGAGTACTAAAGGTGTTTTATGATTGATGTATTGGTTTTGGATGTAGATGGATGTATGACAAACGGAGAGATTATTTATACCAATAGCGGTGATGAGCTAAAAGCTTTTAATGTTAAAGATGGTTTTGCTATTGTCCAGTGGTTAAGATTGGGAAAAAAGGCTGCAATTATTACGGGAAGAAGCTCCAAAATTGTGGAGCATAGAGCAAAAGAGTTGGGTATAGAGCATCTGTATCAGTGTGTGAGAAGAAAAGAGGAAGTGATACGAGAGTTGAGTAAAAAGTTGGGTATTGGATTGGAGCATTTTGCTGCTATTGGTGATGATCTCAATGACTATAGACTCTTGCAAGAGGTTGGGATCTCTTTTGCTCCCAAAGATGCTACAGAGTATATTAAAAAAAATGTAGATGTGGTACTGGAAAAAGAGGGGGGCAAAGGGGCGGTGAGAGAGATGATAGAGTACCTCGTAAAGCAAGAGGGACTTTATGAGCAGTTTATGGAGCAGTGGATTCAATGAAAATGTTTCTCTTTTTTGTCCTTTTAATTGGATTTATTGGGGGATGGCTCTACTTTTTTAAACCTTTTGAAGTAAATATGCGAAAGGTTGCGCAAGCACAGGTGCGTTTTCGAGATTTTATTTTTCGCTCCTATACGCAAAAAGGGGTAGAGTGGTATATGCAAGGGAGTGAGGGGGTAAAAAAGAAAGATGTCCTGTATGTTAAAGATGTCTATTTGGAAAGAGGGGGGGAGAATATAAAAGCAAAGGAGGCGCAATATGATGAGTTTTTGTTACAACTGGAAGAGGATGTGGTATATAGGGCCAAAAAGTTTCGCTTTTTTACCCAAAAGGTAAACTATTTTTTTGATAGTAAAATTGTGCAAGTACCTGTACATTTTCGATTGGAAGCAGAGGGTATTAATGTTACTGGATCGAAACTTCTTTACAATATAAATTTTGCTAGAATAATAGCCTACAATATAAAAGCCAACATAAAGAGTTAAAGATGAGATGGATTGTTCTTATACTTATTGCAATTACTCTGCAGGCAGGTAAGATAGAGATTACTGCAAAGAAGTTTGAGGCGAGTCAAAAAAAATTGATCTCTCGATTTATTGGTGATGTAGTTATAAAGCGTAATCAAGATATAATCAAATCGGATGAGGTGACAATCTATTTTAATAAGAAGCGAAAACCTCTCAAAGTAGTAGCAAAAGGGCATATTGAGTTTAGTATAGTTGATCAAAAAGGTAAAAGATATAAAGGTACTGCCAAGACTATTACATATTTTCCTAAAAGGAAAGAGTATTTGTTACAGGGTAATGTTCATATTGTTCAGCTGCCGGATAATAAGCGTTTAATTGCCCAAGAGATTTTTCTCAATCTTGCCAATTCAAAACTTACTGTCAAAGGCTCAGAGCAAAAACCTGTAAAAATGATTATTAAGATTGATGAGTAAAATAAAAGCGATTCATACCTCTTTTGTCACTTCTGCTCCCTCTCTTAAACAGGCTCCGCCTCCAAGTAGGAGTGAGGTAGCCTTTTTAGGGCGCAGTAATGTAGGAAAAAGCTCTTTACTCAATGCTTTAGCAGAGAGGAAAAATTTGGCAAAGAGCTCGGCTACTCCTGGTAAAACAAAATTGATCAACTTCTTTGATATAACATACAGAGTAGATAAAGAGGACTTTCCTCTGAGATTTGTAGATTTACCAGGATATGGTTATGCAAAGACAAATAAAAGTCTCAAAGAGGAGTGGCAAAAAAATCTTACGCAGTTTCTTGAGCAAAGAGATGCTATTCGCATCTTTGTCCATCTTATTGATGCACGCCATCCAGAGCTTGCCATAGATCATGCGACAAGAGCCTTTTTACAATCTATTGCCAGTAAAGATCAATGCATTATAGAGGTGTTTACCAAAGCAGATAAACTTAAACAGTCTCAAAAAGCCGCGCTTAAAAAACTCTATCCCAATGCATTACTGGTATCTAGTATAAATAAAAAGGGGATTGAAGAGTTAAAAAAGAGAATTTTGGAGCATATTTTTGGTAATTTACAAAAAACCGATTCTGACTGATGTTGCACAGATGCAGGAGCTGGTTGTACCCTATGTGAAAGATGGTATAATTTTGCCTCGAAGTGATGATGAGGTAGCTACTAATATTCGCTCATATACTATTGCCTTAGAGAAAGATAAAATAGTAGGTTATGTTGCCTTACATATTCATAGTGTGCGTTTAGCAGAGATTAGAAGTTTGATTGTAGACAAATGTATGCAAGGGCGAGGAATTGGTACAGAGCTTGTACAAAGAGCACTTGAAGAGGCAAAGAAGCTTGCAGTCCAAAAGGTTTTAGCCCTCACATATAATAGAGAATTCTTTGAAAAGTTGGGGTTTTATGAGATACCAAAAGAGCAGATTCCAGAGCATAAAATTTGGCAAGATTGTATAAAATGCAAACATTTTCCTATCTGCAACGAAGTGGCTATGATGAAAACAGTAGTGTAAGATATGCTCTTTTTGGTTTTTTACTGCTTATTTATGAGCCATTAAGTACAATTTACCTTCTTTTTCCTCCTCTTTTTGGACTTATATTGTGGCTCTTTTTTAAAGATGTTGTGCTTGAGATAAAGATATTTGCTTTTGTATATCTTTATCTTTTTGAAGTAGATCACTCCATGGCGCGTTTCTCTCTTTTTGTGACTCTTTTTTTCACTTTATATATATTGCGTCATCTTTTTTATCTGATCTCTTCAAAAGCTATTTTGCAGATATTGGGAGTAGGCATTTTTTATGCTATTTTGGTAGGGGTAGGAGCTCTTTACAGCTATATTGTAAAAGAGAGTATACTTTTTGAGCCTCTTTTACTATTGTATTATCTCTTGTTGGATTTTGCTATAATGGTGGTGTATGAGAAATAGGATAGTCATTTTTATCTTTTTTATTGTATGGATTATTCTACTTTCTAGAATATATTTTCTCTCTATTAAATCCAATAGCTACTATGAGGCTTTAGCCAAGCAAAATATGATCAAAAAAGAGTGGATTGTTCCTATTAGGGGAGAGATTTTTGACAGGAATGCTCAACCTTTAGCAGTCAATAAAATAGGATTTAAGATAAAGATCGCTCCGCATTTAAGACATTCAAAGAAATTGCATCAATTGATTGAAACGATTATAGAAAAATTTAGAGATTTAAATCCCGATACATTATTGCACCGTTATGAAAAAAAAGATTCCCCTTATACCCATGATTTTATAGAGGTGGTACCTTTTATCCCCTATTATAGGATGCTGCCATTTTTCTCCGAGTTACAACTTAATCCCGATATTGCTATTGAGCCAGCCTTTAAGAGATATTATCCTCAAAGAAGTGTTGCAGGGCATATTATTGGTTATGTTTCAAAAACAGGAGTAGCAGAGGCTAAAAAGGATAAAGTAGCTAAGATTACAGGTATCATTGGTAAAGCTGGGATTGAGAAGTACTATAATAGCTATTTAGAGGGGAAGTTAGGATATAAAAAGCTGAAGGTAACGGCATTTAATGAAGTGATTGATCTGCTTGAGCAAAAAGAGAGCCTTCAAAACAGGCATCTGTTTTTAACCCTTGATTTACGATTACAAAGGTATATTCAAAACCTCTTTAAAAATAGAGCGGGCGTTGCAATAGTGATGAAAACCGATGGGGAGATTTTAGCTGCCGGAAGTTTTCCTGAATATGATCCCAATCTTTTTGTATCAGGTATTAGCTATAAAAAGTGGGAGGAGCTCATTCACGATCTTAATCGCCCCTTTACAAATAAAGTTATTAATGGTCTTTATCCTCCCGGTTCTACCATTAAAATGGGTGTTGCTTTGAGCTTTATAGATTCTGGCAAAATTACTCCCTACACCTCCTTTTATTGTAGTGGGGCTATTGAGCTTGGCAAAAGGAAGTTTCGCTGTTGGAAAACAAGAGGACATGGAGAGATGAGGCTAGTTGATGCAATTAGAGAGAGTTGCGATGTCTATTTTTATGAAGGGAGTTTAAGAGTTGGAATAGATAAAATTGCTCAAACTCTTCGGTCTTTTGGATTTGCCAAAAAAACGGGGGTCGATTTGCCAAATGAGTTTATAGGTATAATTCCTGATAAAAAGTGGAAAGCTAAAAAGTATGGAGCACCGTGGTATAAAGGGGAGACTGTGGTATGTGCCATTGGACAAGGGTATGATTTGGTTACTCCCTTACAACTAGCTCGCTATACAGCCCTTTTGGCTACAGGTAAACTTCCAACGCCCCACTTTGCAAAAAGTTTTGTGCATAAAGATTATGAGAGCCATTTTGAAGATGTTTTAACTCCTTTGCAAAAACGGGCTATGAAATTTATTAGAAAAGGGATGTATGAGGTATGTAACCATCCAAAGGGAACCGCATATTATAGAATAAAAGCGCAAACATTAGTGACTGTAGCGGGAAAAACAGGAACAGCACAAGTTGTTAGCATTTCACAAGATGAGAAAAAGCGCCTAAAAGAGGAGGAGTTAGCTTATCTTATGCGCTCACACGCTTGGCTGACAACATACGCTCCTTATGAGCATCCTCGCTTTATTGTAACAGTTTTGGTAGAGCATGGTGGGCATGGAGGCTCGGCTGCAGGGCCTATTGTGAGTGCAATTTATAATAAAATGAAAAAATTGGGATATTTTAATGCATATGGTTTAGAGAAAAGATAGCTAAAGTGGCTAAAAGAGCAATTCCTGCCGATTTATTATAGAGTTTATTAGCTGTAATAAAAACAAGCATTAAAGATGCTATAAATGCTGTTAAAATATCAAAGCCATAAGTTTTAAGATCTACTGTAAGTGGATGCACCACAGCTGCAGAGCCTAATACGACACTAAAATTAGCTACATTGGAGCCAATTATATTGCCTATGCTCATATCTGCTTTATTATTGAGTGCTGCAACAATACTTACAATAAGCTCAGGTAAGCTTGTGCCAAAAGCTACAAGAAAAAGGCCTATAATCCATTCACTTACGCCTAAACCTCTTGCAATATTACTTGCACTTTGTACTGCATACTCTGCCCCGTAAATAACTAAAATAAATCCTATACCAAGAAGTAGTAAAGTAGGAGGCCAGTTAAATTTCTCCTGCTCTTTTAAAAGCTCTTCATCTATCTCTTCTGCCACTAATGAAGGCTCTTTGGAGAGAAAGAGCAGATAACCAAGCATTAAAAAGAGAAAAACCACTCCCTCAATCCGTGTAATCACTTCATCATAGCTAATAAGAAGAAAGAGAAATATAGGAAAGAGTGCCCAAGCGCTATCTTTGGAGAATATATCTCTAGAAGGGCTCATTTTAGATGTTATGAGAAAGACGATGCCAAGGACTAATGTGATATTGAGTGTTACGCTACCAATCACATTAGAGACTGCAAGCTCGCTTTTGTGGTGAAAGCTTGCAGCAACACTGGCTGCCATCTCTGGTAAGCTTGTACCCAATGCTATAAGCGTAGCCCCAATCACAAATTCACTGATGCCAAAGTGAAGAGCTATCTTCTCTGCCTCTTTTATAATGAGATCTGCTCCTTTAATAAGAGCAAGCATTGCAAGAGTAAAGACAATATAGTCTGTCATTTTTGATTCCTAATAATTAAACTTGAAGGCAGTTGAAAATGGCGAATAATATCCTCCTCTTTTTTTCGCATCTCTCCATTGTCTATTTCGTGGTCATATCCCAAAAGATGCAAAAGACCATGGAGGAAAAGCAGAGCTATCTCTTCATTTAAAGAGTGCCCAAACTTTTGTGCCTCTTGGAGGGCTCTCTCTACAGAGATGACAATACTGCCCAATGGAGCCTTGGGAGTGCTTTCTAATGGAAAGCTTAATACATCTGTGGGATTGTCTTTATGCCGAAAGGTTTTATTGAGTTTTTGAATCTCTTCATCTGTTGTAAGAATGAGCTCAATATCCTTTTGTGTCAAAAAATTTGCAATCTTTTCGATAATGGAGCTATCTATAGGAAAAGATGTTCTATTATCGATTTCTATCATCATCTACCTATTTTTTGATGATATTGTACCAAAAAGATAAAAGGAAATATATGTTTCGTAGCATCAAAGCAAAACTGCTACTGCTTGTGGGAGTTTTTGTTTTATATGCCCTGTTTATATCTACAAAACTATTAACGCAAGAGTTTCGTACATATAACAATGCTTCTAAACTAAAAAGCAGTGTAGCTTTGAGTATCAAAATATCCAATGTTGTGCACGAGTTGCAAAAAGAGCGAGGCAGGAGTGCTGGGTTTCTTGGAAGTGGAGGTAAAAGATTTGTGCAAGAGATTAAAGAGCAGTATAGATTGAGTGATCAAAAGATAGAGGAGTTGAAAAGATTTGTTAATGCAGATGAATTTTTTGATATTCCTGCCGATATTCAAAAAAAGATTGTAGAGGAGTTGCAGCTTTTACAAAAGATTCCTCAAATACGTGAGCGTGTTTTGGCTCTTCAAATCAGTACAAAAGAGGCTATTGACTTTTATACTCGCATTAATACAAAGTTTTTAAAAACAATTGGAGATATTTCAAAAAAGAGTGATGAGGCAGTAATTGCAAGAGAGCTTATAGCCTATGACGATTTTTTACTCTCTAAAGAGAGAGCAGGAATTGAAAGAGCAGTGCTTTCAGCCACTTTTGCCAATAATGCCTTTTTGCCAGGATTTTTTGTGAAATTTATTCGGCTTATTAGTGAGCAAAAGGCCTTTTTGGATGCTTTTAGTGTAGCTGCTCCACAAAAATTTATCACTCTTTATAAAAAAGTGGCCGCTGCTGCTGTATTTAGTGAAGTAAAGAGGATGGAGAATATAGCTTTGCAAAAAGCAGAGGTGGGGAATTTTGGTATAGAGCCAGAGTACTGGTTTGATACTATTACTAAAAAGATCAATCTTTTAAAGAGTGTTGAAAATAGATTAGCCCATCAAATTCTTCAAGATGTTAATACTATTATTCAAGAGAATAGATTCTCTTTTTATACCAATTTAGTTATTACTTTAGTTGGATTTTCTATTGTACTTTTTATAGGCTTTTTGATTGTAGAAAGAAGTATTAATACTACTATCACTGTTTTGGGTGAAAATCTCTCTGCCATCGTAGAAAAGAAGGATCTTAGTAAAAATATTCCTCTCTCTTCTCAAGATGAGTTAGGACTGGTTGTAAAAAATACAAATCAACTTATCAAATTCTCTCAAGAGATCATACAAGAGGCAAAAGGGGCGATAGAGCAAAACTCTAAGGTAGCAAAGGAGCTTTCCCATACTGCAATGCAGATAGGACACAATATGGAAAAAGAGGCATATTTTGTAGCACAAACAGCAAATAGCGCTGCAAAAATAAAAAACCCTTTAATGGATTCAATTGATAACCTCACTATGGCACAAACAGAGATGGAGCAAGCTAATCATCTATTACGAGCTGCAAAAGAGAATGTCTTAAAACTTATCAAAGAGGTAAAAAGTAGTGCACAAAAAGAGAAAAATATTGTAACGGAGCTTAAGGTGCTTATGAAAATGACTGATGAGACCAAAGATGTACTCTTGCTTATAGAAGAGATTTCAAATCAAACAAATCTCCTTGCTCTTAATGCTGCTATTGAGGCTGCTAGGGCAGGGGAGCATGGTAAAGGGTTTGCGATTGTAGCAGAAGAGGTGAGAGGACTTGCAGAAAAATCTCGCCATCATGTAGAAAAAATTAGTACTACGATTAATCAGCTCTTAAATAAGATAGCTCATATTAGTGCAAAAATCTCTACAAATGCCAACAATATTACAGAGTTGTCTCAATCTGTCGACAATATTGAAGCTGATGTGGATTCTATATCCAATGTGATGGATGATACAGTACAAGGCTCTTTGGAAGCTTCTAATAAAATCAAAAAGATTTTGCAAGAGATTGAGAGGATTATTGATGATGTACATAAAATAAATGAGCTCTCCTCTATGAATGCCCGTAGTGTAGAGGAGATTGCAGACTCTACGCAGTTGCTCTATAAGCAGATTGATAAGTTGCGTACAAAACTAGCAGAGTATAAAACAGAGTAATGAGTTTAGAGTGCTATTATCAGATTGAAAAATTTTTTAGGAGTAAGACAGGTATCACCTTTCAAGAAAAACTTGCTCTTTTTTTTATAAAGTTAAGTGATCTGATGAATCGGCTAGAGTTTTATGATTGTTATGAATTTTATCACAGGCTGCAAAATGATGAGAAGATTTTTTTATATCTTTTACGGGAGTTAGTCGTTTCGCGTAGCTACTTTTTTCGAGAAAAAGGGGACTTTTCTCTTCTAAAAGAGCTGATAAGAGAAGATAATATTACTCATCCTCATATTCTTTCTATGCCTTGTGCCAATGGGGAGGAGCCCTATAGTATAGCCATTTTTTTATTAGAGCATGGTATAGAGCATTTTAACATTGATGCAGTAGATATAAATCCAGAGGCTATAACAAAAGCAAGAGAGGGAGTCTATGGAGCAAGAGAGTTGTACTATTTTCCCGAAAATCTCAAAAGAAAATATTTTATACAGATAAAAGATAGCTATAAGATTGCCCCTTTTTTGCAAAAGTATATTAGCTTTTATCAAGCCAATCTTTTTGAATATGAAAGAAAAAAAAAGTATGATTATATTTTTTGTCGTAATCTCTTTATCTATTTAGATGAGGCTAAAAAGGAGGAGGCTCTTACTATTTTTTACTCTCTTTTAAAATCGAAGGGATATCTTTTTGTCAGTTTTTCCGATTATCTCAAAACCTCTTATGCTTTTGATAAAATTACAGTGAACAACAAAATTATCTATAAAAAAGTGGATCGAAAATGAAAAGAGCAGTATGTATCATAAGTGGGGGGATGGATAGTGCAGTTGCTAGCTTTATAGACAAAAAAGAGCGGTATGAGATAGTAGCAGTGCACTTTAACTATGGGCAAAAAAAAAAAAAAAAAGAGTTACAAGCTTTTGAAGCGCTTGTTAAAGTGTTAGAGGCTAAATCCTATGTAATAGATTTGGACTTTTTTAAGCAGATTGGCGCATCTGCTTTGGTAGATAGAGATATTGCTGTGCCAGAAGATGGAATTAAACCCGGTATTCCTGTAACCTATGTGCCATTTCGTAACGGCATCTTTTTAAGTATCGCTGCAGCAATTGCAGAGAAAGAGAAAGCATCTGCAATCTATATTGGTGTAGTTGAAGAGGATAGCAGTGGCTATCCAGATTGTAGGCAGAGTTTCATTGAAGCGATGCAAAAAGCTATCAATCTTGGCACAAAGGATGAGACTACCATTAGTGTAAAGACTCCTCTGATTCATCTAAAAAAAGAGGATATTGTCAGTTTGGGATTGGAGCTTGGGGTGCCCTTGGAGCTTACTTGGAGCTGCTATCAAAGTGAAGAGAAGGCATGTGGGGTATGTGATAGCTGCCGTTTACGCCTTAAAGGCTTTGCAAAGGCAGGAGTAGAGGATCCCATCCCCTATAAAACTAGAGCAGTTTTGTAGCATTCTCCTTGGCTTTTTGAGCAAATTCCAGTTTTACAAACTTTTCGCTTTTTGTCTTTAACTCTTTATTGAGATGGGCAAAAAACTCCTTTTTGATCTCTTTATGCTTATTGGTAGGTGTGACCAAAAGAAGATGTACTTGCGATTTGTGGGATGGGAGCTCATAGATATGTAGATCTTTAAAACGATTTTTGAGTATTTTTAATACCGGAAGAAGATAGCCCATATAGTTTTGCAAAAATTTCTCTCTTTTTGCCAGTTTTGGATCTACATAAGCTTGTAGTCTAATAGTCGTAAATGTACGATATAGGAGCTCAAAAATAAATGTTACTACCAGTACAACAAAAGAGGATTTTAGGTTATTGGGGTGATGGTGATAGTTATAGCCTATAAGTACAAGAATGGAGACAATACAGAGCACAAAAGCTATGAAACTGATCCATCTGTTGGATTGGGTCTCTTGATAGAGTTTAAAATTGACATAATTAACGCTTGCAAATATTATTAAAAAGCCTAAACTTCCGGCAATGGAGATATTTTCTAAGTTGAAACTCAAAGCAAAAATAATAGATACTATTGCCAAAATCAAAAGCCCTTCACTCCCTTGCTTCCACAGCCTTTTTGTAAACTCTTTGGGAAGTCCTCCAGTTTTTGCTACCAGATAGCTAACTCTTGCTCCTCCATACAAAGTAGCATTGATAGCTGATGAGGTAGAGAGCAGTGCAGCAATACCGATGAGGGTAAAGCCAAAATCTCCTAAAAAGGGTTTTGCAGCCACAGCCAAGGCAAAATCGCTATACTTTTGCACCTGCTCATAGGTAAGATTGGCAACTGCCACAATGGCTACAAGCACATAGACAATAATTGTTGTAATTACTGCTGCATAATAGGCTTTTGGTAGATTTTTTTGAGGCTCCTCTATATCTGCAGCAGTATTGGCAATAAGCTCAAACCCTTCATAAGCCAAAAAGATAATCAGCCCTCCTGTCATAATTTTAATGATACTCTCATAGTGCTGAGGGGAGAGTTTGGAAAAGTCTCCTGTAAAAAAGCCCAAAACTGCAAAAAGCAGCAAAATTGCCACTTTTAAAAAGACCATAATATCTTCGCTTTTACCGCTAATATATGCTCCAAGAAAGTTTAAAAAGGTAAAAAGAGCAATAACTGCTGCAATAAAGAGCTTTTTATAAAGCATAATCTCTTTACCAAAAAAAAGTGCGCTTGCATAGCTTCCAAAAGCATAAGCATAAAGGGCTAGCATAATAATGTAGCTAGCTAGCAGAAGGGTATTGAGATATGCACTCAAAAGATTGTTGCCTAAACCCTGCACCAAAAACTCAACTGTCCCTCCCTCGCTGGGGTAACGAATAGAGAGTTTGGCATAGGAGTAGGCTGTAAGCAGGGCAATGATGCCGGCAAACAAAAAGGCAATGGGTGCAGCCCCTTTGGCAAGCAAAATGGTAAGCCCAAGCACCGCAAAGATGCCGCCACCTATCATCCCTCCCACTCCAATAGAGTAGGCTTCCCAAAATCCAATTTTCTTATCCATCGCGCATCTTTAGATAGTTTTTAAGCCCTAACTTAGTCCAGGCTCTATTTTGCATCCAGTATGGCTCAATCTGCTGCCATAGCTTTTTAAAATCCTCAGACTTGCTGCTTTGCTCCTCAATGACTTTAAAAAGAGCCTCTTTTGCAGCCTTTACAATCTCATCAGGCCACTCCTTGAGTTTTACCCCAAATTTTTTAAGCTGCTGCAGAGCTTTTGCATTTTTGTCTTGGAAGTTGTATACCATTTTTGCATTCATCTCATTTGCAAGGGATGTGATAAGTGTCTGTATCTCTTGTGGGAGGGTATCCCAAAACCTTTTGTTGAATGTTAACTCCAAAACGCTTCCTGGCTCGTGAAAGCCGCTATAGTAGTATTTGGCAACTTTATAAAATCCCATCTTTATATCCAGAGCCGGTCCTACCCACTCTGTAGCATCTATGGTACCGCGATCTAGGGCAGTGTAGATCTCTCCTGCAGGAAGTAGCACTGGATTGATGCCAAGCTTTGCCATTACTTCGCCTCCAAGTCCGGGAATACGCATCTTAAGTCCTTGCAAGTCTTGTAAGCTTTTAATCTCTTTTCTAAACCATCCCCCCATCTGCACATCTGTATTGCCGCCAAGAAGAGGGTAGAGATTATATTTGCCATAGAGCTCTCTCCAAAGCTCCAGTCCCCCGCCATACATCATCCAAGCATTCATCTCGTTAGAGGTAAAGCCAAAGGGAAATCCGCCAAAAAGAGAAAATGCTGCATTTTTGCCCTTCCAGTAGTATGGACCTGAGTGAAAAGCTTGAATCTGCCCAGCACTGCAAGCATCAAAGACTCCAAGGGCTGGGACTAAAAGATTTTTACCAAAGACTTTAATAATAACCTCATTATTGCTAGCTTGTGCCACTCTTTTTGCAAACTCCTCAACCCCCTCTCCCATAATAGGAA
Organism: Nitratiruptor sp.; assembly: GCA_015494595.1. Taxonomy (GTDB): domain Bacteria; phylum Campylobacterota; class Campylobacteria; order Campylobacterales; family Nitratiruptoraceae; genus Nitratiruptor. The sequence goes on along the minus strand of WGAX01000077.1, from coordinate 9,221 downwards.
AATTGGCAGGCCAGCTTGTAGCTAGCTTTATCTCAATTTTTCTGCCTCTATTGATATAAAAACTCTTTTTCTCCTCTCTTTTGCAGCCTCCAAGCAGTGAAGCTCCAAGCAGGGCTGAAGTTGTTAAAAATACTCTTCTTTGCATTTTTCTCCTTAATACATTGCTGCTATAACTGCGAAACAGGCAAAGAACATCAGATGCGATACTCCCTCAATATAGTTGGTCTCCCCATTGTCTGTAGTTTTCCAGGCTAAAATGACAGTAAGTAAAAGTGCGCCAATTTGTAGAGCATTGAAATCTAGAGTAAATGGAATATTTTTCATATAAGAGAGTGCCATAAGGGCTGGGACTGTAATTAAAATGGATACTGTGCTCGCTCCCATGGCGATATTGACAACTCTTTGGATCTGATCATTTTTGGCAGCTTTGACAGCGGTAATAAGCTCAGGTGAAACACTGATAATAGCAATAATAAGTCCTGCCAATCCTGCATTAATTCCTAGTCTATCAAAAAGAGCAAAGGAGTCATGAGCAAAGATCTCTGCCATAATACCAACCAGAAAGATTAAACCAAAAATAGCAATCAGATTGGCTATATTGGGGAGCTTTTCAAAAATGTAATCATCCTCTGGCTCCTCTTCATTTTGCAAATTTTTCCTTTTACGAAGACGCAATATTCTGCTTCTAGCAGTAGATTTAAAAAAGTGTGAGTGGGTTTTTGTCTGGAATACATAAATAATGAGGTAGTAGATAAAGAGCATAGAAGAGATGATGATACTTGCTGTAAGAAGTTTCTCTTTGCCTCCTGGTGTAAAGACTAGAAGACTGGGGACAAGCAAAGCGATTGAGGAGATAAAAAGAATTGTTGTATAGGTACTTGAGGTATCTTCATTGTGCTCTTGCTCTACAAAAGCGAGTCCTCCAATAAATACTGCTAGGCCAAGTAAAACATTCATATCTACAATAACTGCAGAGATTATGCCACTTTTTACTGTCTGCAGTGTCTGCTGGGTTGCCTCTTCTCCTCCTGCAGTTAAAATCATATAGAGTAAAATAATCTCTACTGCAACAGCACTAAAGGTAAGTACAAAACTGCCATAAGGCTCTCCTAAACGCTCTGCTAAAATCTCTGCAACCTCACTTACTGTAACAGAGAGAGCTACGATGGAAAGAGCAGCAAAAAAGGTGGTAAGATATGTATGATGATGCAGATGGAAGTAGTAGGCTAAACATCCACTTATAAATCCTAAAACTATATCCCAATAATCCTCTACCCAATCCCTAAGATCCGATGAGACATCGCTTTGCAATCAATTTCTCCTTATAATAGATTTTTTTGCTCTTGCTTTTTGGCTAACATTTGAATATCAAAATTTTGTACAAGAGCATATGTAAAAGTACTCTTATACAATTTTTCAGGTAGCTTTGCAACATCGATTATAGCAAAATTTGGCAAGGTGCAATCAAAGGCTATATAGAGCTTTTTTGCCCAAGGTGCCATCTGTTGTAAAAACTCTGCTTCCTTTGGAAGTAGTGAGCAATCTGGCTCAGTGATAATGACTCTGTCACTTTTTCCAAATTCGCACACCCTAAAACTATTATCGATAAAATGGGGAAGAAAATGAGGGAAAAATTTTGCTTTGTCAAACTCAAAGGGGATAGGATAAGTATTAATAAAAGCTAGCACCTCTTGGAAGTAATCAAAAAAGAGAGGAGAGACTCTTATACGCTCATAATAGAAATCTTGAAAAATAAAAGAGGTTTCAAAAAGCCGTGTTTGGACAATTTGTACTTTGACTGGAGGTAAGGGGGTAGGATCTAGGGCTAATTTTAGCAAAATGCTTTTGCTAAGAAGTATAAATTTTTGTTGCTTGTAATGCTGCAAAAAGGTGAAAGGATCTTCTAAAATTGCAACATCTTTATCTTCTATAATCAATTTGCTAAATTCAAGTGCCAAATCAGAGAGGCTAAAGAGTTTGGCACCATTTCTAATGAGTAAAAAGCGAATAAGTTTTATGGCAGCAAGCTCTAAATTGTCTACCTGAATCCAAGCAATCTCTTTGTCAAGAATTTGCATCTTTTCTTTATATACAATAGCATAAGCACCTTTAGCGATGGCCTGAGGTATTTGCGATTTTGTTACAGCAAAGAAGAGATCTCCGGGCTTTAGAGTATGAAGGGAGCTGCTAAATCCTGTAATTTGAGATATGAGAGGCCGATTTTGCAGCTCTCCCCCAATAAGGGAGATAAGATTGGCAAGCCTCATCGCACAGGCGCTCCTTCGGCTTTTTTCTCCATAGGAGTTATAAGGCTTAAACCCTTATCATCTTTGGCAGCCAAAATCATCCCCTCACTCAGATGCCCCATAAGTTTTGCAGGTTTAAGATTGGCAACCACACATACCTGCTTGCCGATAAGCTCACCTGGATTATAGTACTCTTTGATGCCTGCTACTATCTGTCTTGGGCGCTCTTCGCCAAGCTCAACTTGAAGCTTAAGCAGCTTTTTGCTTTTTGGAATCTCTACAGCTTCAATAATAGTACCAACTTTGATGGAAGTTTTAAAAAATTCATCAATGGTGATGAGGTTTTGCTCTTTTTGTGTTTTTTGCTCTTTTTGTTGGGGTTTTTCTTGCATTAAGGGCGATTCAATTTTTGGAAAGAGAGGAGGGATCTTTTGAATAGTAAAGCTTTGAAGAAGCTCTTTTTGCTTAATAAAGCTAGTAAAGCTCTCTTGATTTATCTCAAAGCCCAAAGCAGAAGCAATTTTTTGTGTAGTTTTTGGCATAACAGGATAAAGCATAAGAGCAGTTTTTGCCAAAATATTGGCAACAAGTGCAATAAGCGCCATCGCTTCATCCTCTTTACCCTCTTTCATCTTTGCCCAAGGGGTGTAGGTGTCAATTGCTTTATTGGCAATAGTGAGGATTTGCCAGAGCTCCTCTAAAAATTTGTGCCACTTCATATCTTCCACAAGTGGATCGAGATTGGCAATAACCTCTTCCACTGCATCAAGCTCTTTTTGGTGATATTTTCGTACATCTTTGCTATCAATGGTAAAATTAAAATATTTCCCGCTCATACCAATAATACGATTGAGGAGATTACCTAGATCGTTGCCAAGATCATTATTGATCCGATCAATAAGCGCTTTTTGACTAAAATCTCCATCTTGTCCAAAAGGTACTTCTCTAAGTAAAAAGTAGCGAAAATTTTCTACTCCATACGCATCAGCCACCGCTTTTGGATCCACTACATTACCTTTGGACTTACTCATCTTTTCACCATTTCTAGTCCACCAGCCGTGCGTTGCTATATGTTTTGGTATAGCAAGCTCTAAACTCATCAAAAATGCTGGCCAGTAGACTGCGTGAAAACGCAAAATATCTTTGCCAACGAGATGGTAATCCGCTGGCCAGTAGTGCATTAGGGCTTCATCGCTGCCATATCCAAGAGCTGTAACATAGTTAAGCAGTGCATCAAGCCACACATACATTACATGTTTTGGATCATTGATCGATTTTGGCAAAGGCACCCCCCAGTTAAAGCTGGTGCGTGTAATAGAGAGATCTTGCAGTCCTCCCTCTACAAAGCGAATTACCTCATTTTTTTTGGATTTTGGTAGAACAAATTTCTCCTCATTTTTATAAAGCTCTAAAAGTTTATCTTGATATTTGGAGAGACGAAAAAAGTAGCTCTCCTCTTTGACTATGGTAGTTGGTTTGCCGCAATCTGGACAAAATTCATTATCAATAAGTTGCGATTCTGGAAAGAAGGATTCGCAGCTTATGCAGTAGTGTCCTTCATAAACTCCTTTATATATATCTCCTTTGTTATACATTATCTCAAAAGCTTTTTGCACTCCCTTAATATGGGCTTCATCGGTTGTGCGTATAAATTTATCATAGCTTATTTCAAACTGATCCCAAAGGGCTCTGAATTTTGCGCTAATTTCATCGGCATACTCTTTGGGGCTTTTGCCTCTGCTTTTTGCAGCTTCCTCAATCTTTTGTCCGTGCTCATCTGTGCCTGTTAGAAAGAAGGTATCATAACCTCTTAATCGAAAGTGTCTTGCTGTAGAGTCAGCTATAATAGTAGTATAAGCGTGTCCAATATGGGGTACATCATTGACATAGTAGATTGGTGTTGTGATATATTTTTTTTTCATACATACTCCTTAAAATTCAAATCCTCCGCCTTTTCCTCTATTCATACTTTTGTAGACTGCATCTACATACTCATTGCGTAGCCTACAACCAATAATCTCTTTGCATTTGAGGCAGGAGGTGAGATTTTTGCTCTTTTGGCACTCCTTAAGCTCTTTAGTTTTTTGTTTGAGTGCCTCCTGGAATTTATCAAGATTTTGCATAAAACTCTTTTACTTTTGTTACTTCATAGTTTGAGCCAAAAAAGCAAGGGGTAGTAGCGTGAATATCGCTACATTCAAGCTCAAGCAGCCTTTGCCCTTTGTCATTGATAGCTTCACCTCCAGCCTTTTCAAAGATATAGGCAAAAGGAAATACCTCAAAGACTCTTCTTAGTTTCCCATTAGGCTTATCTTTTGTGCCAGGATAGCTAAAAAGCCCTCCACCTTTGCATAGAATTTGGTGTAGATCTGGTACCATTCCGCCAGAGTAGCGAAGTCTATACCCTTCGTTAAAAAGCGATTCTATAAGCTTTTTGTGGTGAGGATACCAATACTTTTGGGTAGCTCCGGGAGCATTGAGCTTGCCCTTGTCATTGAGCTGTATCTCTTGCATAAAAATAAACTCATCACCTTTTAATACAAAGCGCTCCACTTTAAGCCCTGCAATTACCAGCTCTACTCTTGGTCCATAGACCACATAGGCTGAAGCTATGAGATTGTTGCCATCAAAACTATTCTCATATATACCAAAAATTGAGCCTACACTAAGATTGACATCAACTAATGAGCTGCCATCAAGAGGATCATAGCCAATAAGATAAGTACCATTCTCATTGACAGTTATTGGCTCACTCTTCTCCTCACTAGCAACCATTTTAATTGATGCAATTTTACTAAGCTCCTCTTCAATAATAGCATCGCTTCGTACATCTAGTTTAAGCTGCTGCTCTCCTGAGCTGTTGCAGCTTTGGGTATAGGTGAGCTCCTCTTCCTCAATGGCTTGCTTGATTTTTATTGCACTTCTTTTTATAGCTTCTATGATCTCTGTCATTTTACACCTCTTTTGCGTGTTTTTCAATCCACTCAATTATCATTTCTGGATTATTGAGATCGAGTATCGTGATATTGGACGGTATGCTTGAAGTATCGACACTCTCATCGATTGCTACCGCATCTATGTAAGCGAAATAGCTCTCATCGACTGCACTTCGAAAGACGCCTATACGAGGCAGAGGCAATGTTTTTAGCCCTTCTACTAGCAGGTAGTCGAAATCTTCTATCATTTTTATTATTGCATCGAGCTCTTTATGTCTATGGGAAAAGTAGGTGGTGCGTGTAGGAGAGGTAACTACCACTTCAGCTCCCGTTTGAAAAAATTTATAGCTATCTTTGCCCTCAATATCGAATATGGCTTTATCTTTTGGATCGTTTTTAATAATGGCTACTTTAAAGTTGGGAATAAGCATAGAGGCGACTTTTGTAATAATAGTGGTTTTGCCGCTATTTGATGGGCCTGTAAATGCTACTGCTTTTCTCACGCATAACCTCTTTTTTTAGGCATATTTTATCGAATGAAAAGTTAAGCTAAGCTATAATTGAGGAAAAAATAGAGGATGGAGTAATGCGACACATTGTAGTAGGATTGTTGGCTCTTTTGCTGTTTGCAGGATGCAGTAGCAAAGATCTCAAAGTATTTGCAGAGGATAAACCGTATGTAGAGGCGATGCGTTATACTAAAAAGGGTGATATTCTTTTATCATTGGAAGATAGAGCAATGATTATAGCAACCTATCTTAATCCTTTAAAGAAGCAAGATGATAAAGAGTACTTTTTTATCAGAGTCTATATCGATAACGATTATGAAGATGAGAAGAGAGCGGGGCTTTTTAATCCACACTACTCTTTGAGCCTTAATGGAAAAAAGCCTCTAAAAATTACTAAGCTCTCTTTTGATAGTGATATTGTAAAGAGTATGCCTTTTGTAGAGCCTTGGTATCATCTCTATCTTGTTACTTTTCCAAAAGTCAAAGAGAAGGAGTTAAAACTTATTTTCCAAAATGATAGAGCCGGGAAGGTGCTTTTAACTTTTGCAAACTCTCAAGCAGACTAAAGGGTTTGTGAAAAATTTTATTATAGATTGCAAGATTGCAGAGCACTTTTTTCCCATACTCTCTATTTTCGGAGGAGGGAATAAACTCCATTGCCATTAATGGCTCTTTAAAACGGTGAAAGAGGGGAAGTATGTTTCTTTTTACATATCCAATTCCCCCATTATAAGCGTAGGCTATAAGAAGGGGATGTAAGAGATGTTTTTGAAGATAGCGTAGATGATCAATACCAAAGCGCAAGGCTATTTTCTCCTCAAACATCATATCAAGATCAAAATCTTTTATATGAAACTTTTTTGCAGTGTATCGTGCTAAAAAAGGCATAAACTGCACAATTCCTAAGGCGTATGAGCTAGATATGGCTCCCGGAATGAATCTACTTTCCTGTTTTATAATAGCATAGAGAAGTGGTTTGAAAGGAATATGGGCAAGCTCCTTTTCATAAGGAGTGATAAAGGGATGCTTTGTGTAGTGAGAGGCTTTTTCATATATTATGGCATAAAGATTTGCCGTATTGGATGCGTTAAATTCTTGTAAAAGCGTGTGGGGGTTAGTGGAAGATATTTTCATATAAGTTGTATACCATACGAAAGGATCAGAGAGATTTATATCCACTTTTTTGGAAGCAAATGCTGTTAGATGGATGAAATTTGTAAAAGGTTTTTTAGCTATCTCATGGGCAAGAAGTACATAGATATTACAGTCTGTAGAGGCAAGAAGTTTTTGAAGATACTCTTTATTGTGTGTAGTCTTATAGAGCCAAAAAAGAGCTCTATCTTTTTGATCTTGATAGTAGGCTTTGGTATAGCTATACAAAAAAAACTTCTTAGCAATATAAAAAAGATTTCTTTGCAATGCTGCCAAGCCTAAATAGAAGGCAGCTTGAGCATTAAAGGAGTTGGGAGGTAAACGTAAAAGAGAATATATGCTTTTGTCTAACTTTTCAAACACAGCTTTTATAGCAAAGCTGCTGAGTCTATAATTTTTTGCAAATTGCAAAAGAAATTTTTTTGGATAGGCTTTGTTAAAATGCTTTTTTCTATACATTTTTGAGCTGAAAAGAGCAAGAGGCAAAAACTTTTCGGGGTATCCCTGAGTGGTGATATAGGGATTGAGGGAAAGAAGAAATTTGAGATCCTTTGCAATAGGGAATTGTCTAAGCTTTTTAAAAAGTTTAAGACGCTTATCGAGTGGGAGTTGAGAAAATTTTGCAAAAGTGATTCCTGCAGCGATGCAAGATGGATCTTGAGCAAGGAGTCTCTTTATTGGCATATAGCGACAGTTGATAGCTTTTTGGATCTCTTTATTGCCTATCTTTTTGGCATAGCGTTTTAAAATTTTCCTATTGACTCTTTTAGTGAGCTCCAAGGCTTTTTGTGCCTCTTGGGGAGTTATGTTTTGATCCAAAAAGCGCCAGATATAGTAATCTCTTGCCTGGGATCTTGGATGGGCAGTAAGAAACTCGAAGGTAATCTCTTTTGCAAAGAGTATTAAAGGCCAAATAAGTACCCAAAAAACCCTCAAGCCCCAAGCCTCATTGCTAGCATCATTAACAGTTTTACTACAAACATATCGATAAATTGCAGTGCAATAATAATAACCAGAGGTGCAAGATCGATTCCTCCAATAACTGTTGGAATAAAGCGTCTTACAAGTGCGTATGCTGGCTCAGTAAGGCGATAGAGTGTTTGCACGATGGGATTGTAGGGATCTGGTCTTACCCAGCTAATAAGGGCTGCTATAATAATAACCCAAATATACAAAGATATAACCATATGCAAAATCTGTGCAATAGCTTGTAAAAATGTGGCTATGACTATCATTGTATTACCTTTTTGATGTGATCTTTTATGTGTTTATAGATTTCAGAAATCTCTGGCCCATGCTGTGCGCCTGTAAGCAGGAGGCGCAAAGGTTTAAAAAAGCGCTTCCCTTTAAGTTGGCTTTCTTGCATAAGCTTTTGTTTAAACTCCTCAAAATCTGTAGGCAGCTCTATTTGCAAAATTATATCTTTTAAAAGTTGGGTCTCCTTTTCAAACTCTTTAAAATCTCTTTTTTTGCTAAAGATAGTATCGATTTTACTCTTTAACTCTTTTAGTGTGCTTGCCTCTTCTAAATAGAGTTTGGCAAGCGAGCCAAGAGAGGGATGAATACCCAAGAGTTTAGCCAGCTCTTTTGGATCCATATTTTGAAGATGCGCTCTATTGATAAAGCGCAGTTTATCAAGGTCAAATTTAGCACTAGCTTTAGAGATCTTTTTTAGATCAAACCACTCAATAGCCTCAGGCAGAGTAAAGATCTCTTTTGGGGTTTTATTACCAAGCAAAATGAGGTAGTTGGCTATTGCCTCTGGCAAAAAGCCCTCATCCAAAAGCCACTTTACACTAGAAGCTTTATCCCTTTTGCTCATCTTTTTGCCCTCTTGGTTGAGAATAATTGGCAAATGGGCATACTCAATATCTTTGTCATACCCTAAAACTTTTCGTATATGGATCTGCTTTGGTGTGTTGCTAAGGTGATCTTCTCCTCGAATAATCAAAGATATATCATAGAGCATATCATCAATAGCACAGGCAAAGTTATAGGTTGGTCTTTTATCGGCTCGAAGTATTATAAAGCTGTCTATCTCATCTGGGTTGAAGCTAAGCTCTCCTTTGATAATATCTTTAAAACTAATTGCCTCTTTTGGCTTTTTGATGCGCACCACAAAGGGCTCATCTCTTTTTTTAGCCTCTTGTAGATCTATCTCCTCACACTTGCCGCTATAGCGATAAGCTCTTTTTTGCTCAATTGCTCTTTGACGCTCCTGCTCCAGCTCCTGAGGGGTGCAAAAGCAGGCAAAGGCTTTGTGCTCTTGTAAAAGCTTTGCAGCAAAGCTTTGGTGAAAGCTAAAATTTGCACTCTGATAGAGCACTTCATCATAGCTGATCCCAAATCTATCTAAAATTTCTAAAATATCTCTATCT
>WGAX01000076.1 GCA_015494595.1 Nitratiruptor sp. | reverse complement strand
TATGCACAGCTTGCTGAACTCTCTCATCAAAATCTTGCACCCCAAAGCTTACTCGATTAAAGCCCCCCTGAGCTAAAGTTTGCATATGCTCTTCAGTAAGAAATCTTGGATCTATCTCGCAGCTTACCTCTGCATCCTCACTCCAGTTTGGGAAAAACTTTTTAATTGTCTCAATAATCTCTTCTAACTGCTTGGCAGAAAAGAATGTAGGGGTACCTCCTCCAAAATGCATCTGTATTACTTCTCGTTTCATATCAAGATGCTTTTGCAAAATTTTTAGCTCTTTTTTGAGATACTCGATGTAGCGCTCTTTCTTATCCTCTTTGGAGGTAAAGACCACATTGCAGCCGCAAAAGTAGCAGGCACTCCTGCAAAATGGCAGATGAAAGTAGAGCGACAGAGGCTTTTTGCTATCTTGTACTTGGAGCTTTTGAATATACTCATCATAGGTAAATTTTTCGCTAAACTCCACAGCTGTGGGGTAGCTGGTGTATCTAGGGCCTGGTCTAGAGTATTTGACAAACTTTTCAAAATCGATCATTTCATCCTCTTATTGGTGGGACTTGAAAGTCTTTTAGACTCATAAATAGATTTGGGTGATTTTTCTTAATATCTTGCACCAGCTTTTTAATATCAATATCGAGCAGATTCTTGTTTTTGCTCTCAGAGAGCCTCTTTTGAATCTCACTCATTGCCACCACCCACACATCATTAAAATCTATAGGCAGATTTTCCAAAATAGCCTTCTCAAGCTTAAGATTGAAATTCTCATATTTTGCTTCATGCAAAGATTTTATCAACTGCATAATCGACTCGATGCTTGAGAGTACAAACACCCTGTCCTCTTTGCCGATCACAAACCAGGGAGAGTTGTTCTCCCAACTGCCTTGAATAAGCTCAAGTGTCTTTTTATTTGGGTCTTCTGTATCATTTAAGCGAACAATTGTAACATTTGCAGGATTTTCAATCCCAAGATCTGTTGCCATTTTATTGATTTTTTGTAAAAGCTGCTCTCCACTAATTTTAACCGGTTCCACCTATTTGCTCCTTTGTCTATCAAGCCACACCATTATACCCTTTTGGGCGTGGAGTCTATTTTCTGCCTCATCAAAAATCTCTTTAGCATGCGCTTCAAATACCTCTTCACTCACTTCGTAACCCCTGTAAGCTGGCAGGCAGTGCAAAAAGATCGCATCCTCTTTAGCAAGTCCCATCAAAGCGCTATCTACTTCAAAGCCTTGAAAATCTTTAAGGCGCTTCTCCTTCTCCTCCTCCTGTCCCATACTGATCCAGGTATCGGTTGTTACTACATCTGCATTTTTTACAGCTTCTTTGGGATCATGCAAGAGCTCAATTTTTGCTCCACTCTCTTTGGCAAAATTTAGGGCATCTTGGAGAATCTGTGCTCTTGGCTCATACCCATTTGGCGTGGCAATTCTAAGAGTAAAGCCTAGCTTGCTTGCTAGCATTAGCCAAGAGTGGGCCATATTGTTGCCATCGCCTATATAGGCTACGATGGGGTTATTGGCTTTGTTATATTCAATCATTGTCAAATAGTCAGCCATCAGCTGCACAGGGTGATACTCATTTGTTAATCCATTAATCACAGGCACACTGCTAAAGTTTGCAAACTCTTCAAGTTTTTCCTGCTCAAAGGTTCTTATCATCACCATATCACACATTCTACTAATAACTCTTGCGGTATCTTTCATAGGCTCACCGCGCCCTAGCTGCAGATCATTTTTGCTAAGAAAAAGCCCTATGCCTCCTAACTGATAGATCCCCACTTCAAAACTTACTCTTGTTCTTGTGGAGCTCTTTTCAAAAATCATTGCTAAAGTTTGGTTTTGCAAATAGGGTACAAACTCTTTGCGTTTAGCTTCTTCTTTAATCTTTTGTGCTAACTCAATAATCTCTAAAATCTCATCTTTGCTATACTCTTTTAGGCTTAAAAAGTGTCTCAACCACTATCCTTTCAAAAATAAAACTTAATTATAGCAATTTTGCTGCCTCTTTTGCGTGATAAGTAATAATTATATCAGCTCCGGCTCTTTTAAAGCCCAAAAGCGTCTCCATCATCACCTTTTCATAATCGATTGCCCCAGCTTTTGCTGCCATTTTGAGCATGGAGTATTCACCGCTTACATTATAGACTGCTAGAGGTAGCATCGTTGCCTCTCGTATATCTCTTACAATATCCAAGTAAGCTAGAGCCGGCTTAACCATCAAAATATCTGCTCCCTCTGTCTCATCCTCAATGCTCTCCAAAATCGCTTCACGCCTGTTTGCAGGATTCATCTGATAGCTTCTTCGATCCCCAAAGCTTGGAGCAGACTCAGCCACCTCCCTAAATGGTCCATAGTATGCGCTTGCAAACTTGGTAGAGTAGCTCATAATAGGAATGTGACTAAAGCCAGCCGCATCTAGTCCAGCCCTAATTGCACTTATCATCCCATCCATCATACCACTAGGAGCAATCATATCTGCCCCAGCTTTAGCATGCACTACTGCTTGCTCTGCAAGAAGCGTTAAAGTAGCGTCATTATCGACAGTTTGCAGCTTTGGATCAATAACCCCGCAATGGCCGTGATCTGTATATTCACAAAAGCATAGATCCGTAACAACCAACATATCGGGATGCACCTCTTTGATTGCTCTAATAGTTTTTGCAATGATGCCATGCTCACACAGCGCCTCACTGCCAACGCTATCTTTTACATCAGGAATGCCAAAGAGAATAATGCTATAAATTCCTAATGACTTAAGCTCTTGGCACTCTTTTAAAATCTCATCGATACTCATCTGATAGACTCCGGGCATCGAGGCTACCTCATTTTTTATTCCCTCTCCGCTTCTGACAAAGAGTGGATAGATAAAATCATTCACACTGAGCCTTGTCTCTTGCACCAGCTCTCTTAGCACTGGATGGAGTCTAAGCCTTCTAAATCTTTTAAACATACTAAGCCTTTTTGATATAATTTGTTTAAATTTTACCAAAAAGTTCTTGGATGGATGTAAAAGTTAGTGAAGTAGCAAATCTTCCCACCAGATATGGCGATTTTAAGATGCAGTGCTTTGCCCAGGGATGCAAAGAGCACTTGGTGCTTTTTAAAGAGCCTTTAGGTAATACTCCTGTTGTGCGAGTCCATAGCGAGTGTCTTACAGGCGATACACTTGGCAGCAAGAAGTGCGATTGTGGCGAGCAGCTAGATTTTGCCCTGCGTTATATCGCCAAAGAGGGGGGAATGCTTTTGTATCTGCGCCAAGAGGGGCGCAATATTGGGCTACTCAATAAAGTCAACGCCTACGCCCTGCAAGATAGAGGCTATGATACGATTGAAGCCAATCATCAGCTGGGATTTAGCGCAGATGAAAGAACATATGAGATAGTGGAGTTTATTTTAGAGTTTTATGGCATAAATAAAATTCGTCTTCTTACCAACAACCCCAAAAAGATTGAGAGTCTTAAAGGAATTGAGATTGTTGAGCGCATTCCTATCAAAGTCAAACCAAATCCGCACAATGTAAAGTATTTACAAATTAAAAAAGAGAAAATGGGGCATCTGCTTTGAATGAGCTGTTTGTAGAGAAGCTTCTTGAGTGGAATCAAATCCACAATCTCACAGGTGCTACCACAAAGCAACAGATCCAAAAAAATATAGAGGACTCCCTCAAAGCGTTGGAATATATTGAAGTAAAACCAAAAGCAGCGATGGATATAGGCACAGGGGCTGGCTTTCCTGGTCTCATTCTAGCAATGGCAATGCCTAAAACCAAATGGTATCTGATTGAGCCTCGCAATAAGAGGGTTGCTTTTTTAAACTATATAAAAAGCCTACTAGATCTTAAAAATGTGGAGATCATTCAAAAAAGAGTAGAAGAGATTAAGCCTTTTAAAGTGGATCTCATCACTTCTAGGGCGGTGATGAAAACTAAAGATCTGCTACAATTGGTAAAAGAGTTTATAAAAGATGATACCATCCTAGCACTTTACAAAGGCAAAAATGTGGAAGATGAGGTAAAAGGGCTCAAAAACTACCAAATCTACCAAAATGGTAAGCGAAGATATTTGATCATAAAGGGAGAAGATGCTTTTTAAAATGTTGATTCTAGCTGCAATCATTGCAGGTGTCTACTACTTTTTCATCAAAGCCAAACCAAGCACAAAGCCGGATGAAGAGACATTGGTAGAGTGTGAAAAGTGCCATACATTTGTAAGCTCTAAAGAGGCAATTATCAAAGATGGCAAATACTACTGCTCCAAAGAGTGTGCAGGAGTGAAGTAATGCTCATTCTCAACCACCCTCTTATCCCTTCACCCAAGTTGATTGAGGCACACACAACAGAAGAGATTAGCCAGATTTTGGCTAAAGATATGCCCCTCTTGCCATTTGATTTGAAGCTTCTTCGCTACTGCTTTGATAATAAGGTGGCTTGCGCAGTTAAGATTACTTCAGCTACAGAGGCGGTCTATGCCAATGCTCTTCAAGCACACTACCTCTTTTGCACTCTTACAACTGCTAAAAAAATACAAAAAATCGCTGAGCACTACCT
>WGAX01000075.1 GCA_015494595.1 Nitratiruptor sp. | reverse complement strand
TACGATATTTACATCAAGCCCTTTATATTTGGTAGTGCCCAAAAATTTGGTAGTCATTGTAAATGAGCCCTCTTTAGTTACAACCTCATACTTTGCCCATGCCCCTTTGTGCAGCTGCATAAAGCCGGTATAGGCAAAACTAGCAACTGCCGCTACAACCAATACAATTAACTTTCTCATCTTGATCCTTTCGGTGTGATATGGATATAGTGCTCACCAAAATGTGGAAAACAGATATAGGCATACTTCCAAAATTTCCACACATATCCTACAGTATTAAACTTATATCTTGAAGCTCTCTTCTGCAAAGCCACCAAAACTCCACCATCCCCTTTAATATGAATATTCAAATTGGAGCCACTTTTTTTAATATCCATAAGAGTTATGCGAGGTTCAAGATATAAAATCTTATCCTCTTTACTAAACTTTTTGCCAAAATGGATCTTAAAAGTACCCCCATTTTGAGGCAAATAGAGATAAGAGGGATCATAAGCATACCATCCCTCTACACTAGAGATGATTCTATCACCAAATCCCAAAGAGAATCTTCCAAGATTCTTTCCACTTACTTTTACAGTAATACTATTGGCATCTTTGCTTAAAACCTCTACTTTTGCATTATGCAAACTCTCAATACGCTCAGCTACATCAGCTAAAGTTACAAACTCTAGATCCTCTTTGTAAGATTTTTTAATAACAGAAGTAAACATATCAAAGCTATAGAGCTTCTCTATGGTTGTAGAGGTAGTGGGAGCATAATCGTGCCAGGGCCAACAGGCTATTGGCATAGAGGCGTGATGCATAATCTCATCCAACTCTTTAAGCCAATACTCTTTGCCTTGAGCAGGAGTTAGTTTATTAGGCACATACTTTTGCTGCACCTCATCCCATACAGGCACTCCAAACTCAATAAGCGTAAAATCAAAACTCATATTTGGACTGATATAGACCTTTGGTATATCGGGGCGCAAATAGCCCATAGCTGAAGGATAACCGGCATTTTTACCAGAATATCCTCCACTTAAATAATCTAGATAGTGCAACACCTTTTGAGCTATATCAAGCCTTTCAGGTGCTCCTGGAATCGCTCCACCTCGAACAGTTTTATCCTCCCAGTTTGGATTGATATGCTTCAGGATCTCATTCATTGAGGCGTTAAACTCAAAAGCCAACTGCTCATCACTCAAAATATTGGTATTGTCTGGATGGCTCCAGGAGTGGGTGCCTATCTCATTCCCAAGCCTTACATACTCATTATATAAAGGCGCAGAGTAGCTCCAATCTGTCCTCTCTTCAGGAGGATTATTACCAATATTGATATAGCAGCTTGCCACATAGTTGTAGCACCACTTCCACTTCTTCAAAAGTTTTAAAAGCGCTCCATCTACATCTTTTACCTCATCGATGTATTGACTTTGATCCATATCAACTCTTGTTGCCATCATTCCTCTATGGCGCGTCATCCGAAGTCTTACGGGCTCAGTGCCATATTTTAACCAATCAAGCAATGGATAGAGGAGTTTATTATCTCCAAGATACTTAACCGTTGCAAAATGGATATTTTTTGCCCCTGTTTGAGCAAGAAAGAGTGCTGGATAAGTGCTATTTGCTACCCTTTGCAAAGCAAGTTTTTGCACAGATGTACTTTTGCCATTATAAGTAACAGGAGCAAAGTAGTTATACCAGACTTTATGCTCTAATCTCTCCACCACCTCATTTGGCTCATACCCCTTAAGGGCTGGATGAAGCTGAGGAGCAATCAAAAGCTCAATCTCCTTTACAGGACCTACGCCATCAACCCTTTTTAGACCAAAGAGTTGGGAGAAGTAGCGATAGGAGTTGCCCTCTACTTCGCTTCTATCCTCATAGTTGGTAAGAAAATCGCCAGCTGCTATAAAAGGGATATGGTAGTAATATTGAGCCAAAAAGAGATTACGGTATATCTTTTTAAGCCTACTCTTTGTAACATAGGCAAAGTAGGGAAAAACTAAAGCATCATAATCCTTAATTTTCTCTAAATGGAGTAGATCCTCTTCACTGAGCACATCAAAAGAGATACCAGCTTGCATAGCTTGATACTGCATTGCCATAAAAAGCTGAGAGTAGGCTTTTGGGCTAAAAAAGTTTGCAGCCGTTGTATCACTATAAACAATAGCCACTTTATTATTGGAAACTCTTGGTAAAAGAGGTGGCTGCTTGGTAACAATAATGGGATTGGTGGAAGTATATCCTTTGGGATAAAAGATTGCATCATTAATATCTACAAACAGCTGCAACCTATCACCCTTAAGCCCAATTCTGCTTTTTGGTAAGCGCACAGAGAGGCTCTTTTTATCACTACTAAGCTCAAACTCCACAGCCCCTACATACTCCCCAAATGGAGAGGTTTTATAGAGGTAGAGTTTGGAATTAACCATATTGCAAAAATACTCCACTCCTCCAATGCTTCCCCAAATTTTATAGCCTGTACTTTGATTAAAATCGCTATCAAACCAGATTGTAGTATTATCCCCTATAGGCACCAAAGATTTAACAGTAATATCCACATACTCCCCATCTATCTTGGCATAGACTGCTTCCTGGGTAGCTAGCGTGGGAGGAATACCCTCTGGCGTATATACACGAGAAGCAATATTTGCTAACGCAAAAATCGCACTCAAAAAAACGGTAACAACAAATCTCATACCCTAACTCCTTATATACGCTCTATCTTCCAACTACCATAACGCAGCCCAAACTCTACCTCATCACACCTGCTTCTAATTTCCCCTTTTTTAAAAGAGCCAAATTTTCTACCAAGTAGGGCTATAAGTCCAAAATCAAAACGGGCCAGATAGGAGTTGGGTCTCTTCTTGATATAGGTTATCAGCGCATTATAATCGGTTAAAAATTGAAATTCATAACAGACTTTAGCTATAACCTTTTTACTATGAATCTTTTTAATCCACACTACATCAATTTTACGAGGAATTAAAATATTGGTAGAGGAGTATGGAGTATAGTAATCAATGAGCATATCGGCAATCTTAACTTTTGTAAGCTCTTTAGAGCTGCACCCCCAAAAAAGTAGCAAAACAAAAATAAAAGCAAACTTTTTCATAAATAGTCTCTTAACATCTGATAAATTGGCTCAATGCTATCTTTGCGTACCCGCTCACGGGTGGAGTGGGGATAGAAAATATCTGGCCCAATGGAGACAATCGCATCAAAATCTTTGGCAAAGAGTGCACACTCAAGCCCTGCATGAATAGCTTTAAACACTACCTCATTGCTATATTTTTGATAAAGCGCGGCTATCTCTTTGGCAAATGGAGTAATTTGAGGCTTCCAAGGAGGGTATTTGCCACTCACTTGAGATTGAAAATCTTTAAGCTGACAAAGGGCTTCTTGCTCAATTTGCTTTAAATCCTCTTCACTATTGCCCCGATAACTGATACCAACATGAATCTGGTTATCTTTAATAGTCACAACTGCTAGATTAATACTTCTTGATGGAATAGCAAAAGTTGGCTCCCATCCTCTTACACCACTGGCAAAAGCGCAAAGAAAGCCTACAAGATCATAATCGATTACATCAAACGGCTCTGTCTCTTCTACAACAAAGTGCTTATTACTTTTTAAAATCTCATCACTAGCTACCAGAGCCTCCAGTGTGCTAGGAATTGCATTGAGACGCTCTCCAGCCTTTATCCCTCCAATCTCACACCCTTTAGCAAAAAGGCTAAACTCTTTTATGGCATTGGGAATATTTTTATCTATATCTACCCCGCTATGGCCTCCGGCAAAATTTCTAGCACTCACTCTGTAGAAATAGCGTTTATTGCTTCTTTTATAAGAAATCTTTTTAGTAGCCTCAATATCGCCTCCTCCAGCACACCCAATGTAGATGGAGCCAAACTCCTCGCTATCAAGATTGATCATCTTTTTAGCTTGTAACTTAAACTCTAAATTGCTAGCTCCAATAAGCCCAATCTCCTCATCGTTGGTAAAGAGATATTCAGCCTCTTTGCCCTCTTCCATCAATGCTAACATTATAGCTACACCTATACCATTATCCGCACCCAAAGAGGAGTCTTTAGCTTTGAGAAACCCTCCATCATCAACAATCTCAATATCTGGGGCTTTGCCAACGCAGACCATATCGTAGTGAGCTTGTAAACAGACTAAACGGTTAGATTTAAAGCATAAAATATTACCAGCTTTGTCAATTTGAGCAGTAAAGCCACAATTTTTAGCAAAATCGGTGATAAAATCTTTTAATCTAGTAGTGTTACCGGAGCAGTGAGGAATGGCAGCAATCTGCTTGAAAATCTCTAAAACTTTCATCTTTTCTCTTTATTGAGCCAGAGGCTCAAGGGTTTAAAAGTGTTTCCCCCTCTCTTTGAAAATCTCAGGGAGTCTATTTTTATCTGTTTTTGTAAGATCCTCTTCAATATAGCGAAAGAGCTTCTCTTTGGCATTAGGCTCTACTTTGTCCATCACCCTTTTAAAAATGGTATGGGGAAGAGCTAAAAAGTATTTTGGCGGGTTATGCTCTGCTACCACTTTGCTAATATCTGCAGCAATTGCTCTAATCACATCCTCTTCCATCTTTTTCTCTAACTCATGCCTCTCACCTGCACTAGCGCCCATCTTGCCAGCATCTGCTTTAAAGCGTCCCGCCTCATCTGTAACAATATCTTTTAATTTCCAGTGCGCCTCTACATAATCGATGGCATTGACTAAATCAAGCTTAATATGATCTGGCTTAAGTCCCGCCTCAGCCTCCAAATCTCTTGGATTTGCTTTATACACCTTCATCTCACCCAAATCTGCAACAATAACAATATCTCCAACCTTCATTCTATTCCTTTCACTAAAATTTATAAAATTGTAGCTACTTTTGCGTAAATTTTTGATAAAAGTAGTTTGTAGCCTCTACAAACCCCTCTACACTCCCACAATCAAAGCGCTTACCTTTAAATTTATAGGCAATTACCATCCCTTTTTGGGCTTGGACTTTGAGTGCATCGGTAAGCTGTATCTCTCCGCCAGCTCCTGGCTTGGTATGCTTAAGTATATCAAATATATCTGGCGTTAAAATATAGCGTCCAATAACTGCTAGATTACTAGGAGCCTCTTTTGGACTTGGCTTTTCTACCATATCCTGCACCATATAGACTCCATCTTCAATCTCTTTGCCAGCAATGACACCATATTTGCCAATCTTACTCTTCTCAACCTCCATAACCGCCACAATAGAGGTGCGATACTTCTTAAATAGCTCTACCATCTGTGCTAACACCCCTTTACCCTCACCTTCACACAAATCATCTGCGAGCACCACGCCAAAAGGCTCATCTCCTATAAGCGTCTGGCCTACCAAGACTGCGTGACCAAGCCCTAGCATCTTCTTTTGGCGGGTATAGGTGAAAGTATAGTTCTCTACAAGGCTTCTAATATCGTGCAATAGATGCTCTTTGGAAGTGCCTTTGATCTGATGCTCCAATTCATAGCTAATATCAAAATGATCCTCAATCGCCCTTTTGCCACGCCCTGTAATAATTGCCATCGTATCCATACCAGCCTCAATCGCCTCTTCCACCCCATACTGAAT
>WGAX01000074.1 GCA_015494595.1 Nitratiruptor sp. | reverse complement strand
TACACTCTTGCCACTGAGGCTTTTGCAGTGTTGTAAAAGGGGTAAAAAGCCCCAAAGCCTCCCCTCTGGAGCAAACATAATAGGTAGCAATAAATTTTGCCACTTCCAGCTGCCACGCACTATAAAAAAATGGAGTAGTAGCCTCGATCTCTTTGCACTCAAATGAAGGCTTTGCAACCTCTTGGAGCACTACCCCCTTTTGCAAACGCCCTTTTACATCAACCTCTACTATATCTCCCTCTTTTACTACCTCTTGTGAGCAATAGGTAAGCAAAAGAGGAGAGGAGAGAAGAGCTATTTCATAGTAATGCATCAAAAATTGCTACAAATACCACTAATAGTCGTAGGGGATCCAGAGACACAACTAAAACTGCCTGTACTATTATCATAACGAAAAGCTACATTCCCATTTCCTAAATGGAGGATATAGTAATTGTTTGATTTTGTCCATCCCCCACTTTTGCTAGAAGGGGTAATACCTTGAGGCAAAACTTTATCAAAAAGTTTACTTGAGCCACTCTCCAAGCTATTGGGGTAAGGAGATTCCCCTACTAAAATATGTTTATTTTTATATACTTGCAATCCATTGCGAATAGCTGCTACTGTAGATTTTGCTTTATTAATCTCTGCTTGATTGAGTGTTTGGCTAAGCTTTGGCAAAGCAATAGCAGCCAATATGCCAAGTATCACCATCACAAATACCAACTCTACCAATGTAAAAGCGCGCTGTATTCTCATCTCTTTGACACCTCTTTATACACAAGCACTCTCTTTTAATTCTCTGGACCCGCTATAACTGTATCATCATATCCAGAGCCGTTATACACACCTCGTACAAGCTGAAATGCTGGAGGATTGGTTGCATTGCCATCTCGGCAGTTAATATCATAGGTCAACTTCTCTGTACCGCTACTAATAATTGTAGCATTTTCTTCAGCTATAAATGCAAATGTACCATCTCCACATCCTGCAAGACTAAAATCCCTATTTTTGATCTCAATAGGTACATCAATATATTTCTTGATACTTGTCTCACTCTTTACTGAGCCCCCTTCAGCCAAATGTTTACTCCATAACATTGGAGCAACTGAGCGATTGAGGGTAGCTACAAAAGCCTTAAGCTTCTCCTCTCTTGCTTGCTCTGTTACACCTACAAATTTAGGAAGGGCAACAGCTGCAAGAATTCCTAAAATAACTATAACAAAAATAAGCTCTATCATCGTAAACCCACGACGCTTCATTACTCTCCTCCCTTCCTCCACCTAACCAAGCTCTTTAAGCAAAAAAGAAGAGGGCTATCCCCTCTTCTTCTTAATCTTCTGGACCAGTTAAAATATCACCACTAGGATCTTTTAGACGAAATGCTACCGGTGTAGTTGTGTTACCATCTCGACACTCAATAGTATATGTACCTCCTGTTAGGTTCGCATCAGAATCTACAAGTTTAGTAAAAGTGTTTGTACCACATGTACTACTACTTAATGTTTTATTTTTTAGATCAGAGAACTCTTTGGGAATATCGATATAGTCTTGAAGCTTTTCTCCATTAACTTTCCCGCCTCTATCAATATTTTTACTCCAAATTGTTGGTGCCACACTTCTATTCAATGAAGCAACAAAAGCTTTCATATTGGCCTCTCGCGCTTGTGTCGTAACACCCACAAACTTTGGAATAGCCACTGCAGCCAAAATACCCAAAATCACGATCACAAAGATCAACTCAATCATTGTAAAACCACCACGTCTCATTGACGACTCCTTTTATGAAAATTTTGACAGGTCTTCCTGCCATCTATAGTTTATCGGAATTTTTATTAGATTTTTTACTCTTTTGAGAGCTTTTTTAAAAGATTTTCCACTTTTTTCTCTAGTTTATAACACTCATAGCTTTTTTGAAAGTAGGCGTGCAGTAACTCTTTGATAGTTAAAGAAGAGTGTAGAGGAAACATCGTTTGCAACTCTTTTTCTATACTTTGAGCAAAATCATCCTGCAGCTGAATATCATACTCTTTGCCTTCAACTTTTACAGTAAATGAGCGCAAAACTATCCTACAAAACTCTCTATTCTCTTAATAATCTCATCAATTTCCAAATCTTTCATCGCCACCTCCTCTTCAAGACGCTTAATCTCTTCATCCTTCTCTTTAATGACAAGTTGACACTCTTGCAACTCCTTTTTTAACTGCTCATTCTCTTTTTGTAAAGAGGTAAACTCCTGTAAAAGATTATCAATTTTTTGGGAAAGTTTCTCTAAAATACCACTCTCTGCCATCGCTCCTCTTTTAAGATTTGTTTAAATTCTATATAATTTTAACACAAATTACTCAAAGAGGCTCTAAATTGGCAAAATTTGTAATGCAAACCAATCTTCAACCAGCAGGAGATCAAGCCAAGGCTATAAAAAAACTCACACTCTCCATCAAAGAGGGTAACCGTTACCAAACGCTATTAGGAGTTACTGGCAGCGGTAAAACCTTTACAATGGCAAAGATTATCGAAAAGCTACAGATGCCAACGCTTATCATGACACACAATAAAACCTTGGCAGCCCAGCTTTACAGCGAATTTAAGCACTTCTTTCCCAAAAACCATGTAGAGTATTTTATAAGCTACTATGACTACTATCAGCCAGAAGCCTACCTGCCAAGGCAAGACCTCTATATCGAAAAGGACAGCTCCATCAATGAGGAGTTAGAGCGACTGCGTCTTAGTGCCACTGCAAGTTTGTTAGAATATAAAGATGTAATTGTAGTAGCCTCAGTTAGCGCAAACTACGGGCTTGGCAACCCAAATGAGTATCGGAAAATGATCTTTAAATTTGAGGTTGGCAATGAGATAGGACAGCGCCAACTTCTGCTGCGTCTTATTGAGATGGGATATAAAAGAGATGATAAATTTTTTGACAGGGGCAAATTTAGAGTCAGAGGAGATGTAGTCGACATATATCCGGCATACTCCGAAGATAGCGCCATAAGAGTGGAATTTTTTGGCGACGAGATTGAAGCAATCTATAGCTTTGAGCCCCTTAGCAATAAAAGAGTCAAAGATTTTAGCACCTTTACACTCTATGCAGCCAATCAGTTTATCGTAGGAGCAAACAGACTCCAAGAGGCTATAAAATCTATCGAAAAGGAGCTTGAAGAAAGACTTGAATACTTTGCCAAAGAGAATAAAATGGTAGAGTATCAAAGGCTCAAACAGCGCACAGAGTTTGATTTGGAGATGCTAGAGACTACTGGCAGCTGCAAGGGCGTAGAAAACTATGCAAGACACCTTACAGGCAAAAAGCCGGGCGAAACTCCTTACTCTTTGCTGGACTACTTTGAAGCAATGGGCAAGCCTTATCTAGTCATTGTTGATGAATCCCATGTAAGTCTACCCCAGTTTCGAGGAATGTATGCAGGAGATAGAAGCCGCAAAGAGGTGCTTGTAGAGTATGGTTTTAGATTGCCAAGCGCTTTGGATAACAGACCATTAAAGTTTGAGGAGTTTATCAACAAAGCCCCTCACTATCTCTTTGTCTCAGCTACTCCCGGTGAGTTGGAGCTAGAGCTATCTAGCACAGTTGCCCAGCAAATTATTCGCCCAACCGGCTTGCTTGATCCTGCAATCACTCTAGCCCCTAGCAAAAACCAAGTAGCTACCCTCTATGATGCAATAAAAAAGGAAATTGCTCACAACAACCGGGTATTAGTCACAACCCTTACCAAAAAGATGGCTGAAGATCTAAGCCAATACTATGCCGATTTGGGGCTTAAGGTGCGCTATATGCACTCAGATATTGACGCTATTGAGCGCAATCAACTCATCCGCTCACTACGCCAAGGTAAAATAGATGTGCTTATTGGCATCAATCTATTACGAGAGGGACTGGATCTGCCAGAAGTGAGTTTAGTAGCCATTTTGGATGCGGACAAAGAGGGTTTTTTGCGCAGTGAAACAAGCCTCATTCAGACAATGGGAAGGGCTGCAAGAAATATTGATGGCAAAGTTTTGATGTTTGCAGATAAAATTGAAGAAGTGGCGCCTTTGGATAATTTAGAAGATCTAGAAAAATACAAAGACAAAATTACTGGCTCCATGTATCGCGCTATCAAGACGACGCTTGAGCGTAGAGCCAAGCAACACGCCTATAACCTAAAACACAACATCACTCCACAATCAACGAAG
>WGAX01000073.1 GCA_015494595.1 Nitratiruptor sp. | reverse complement strand
GGAAGATAGATTGTTTTCAAATAGCAAGGATCATCTTTTTGAGTTATATCATACACATCAATAGAGGCAACCTCATTAACAGCATAGAGACGATGATGAGCATAATCTATAACTACTTTACACATTTCGTAAGAATTTTCTACAGTTTTAAGAAGCGTATTTTTTACAGCATCAATTACATAAATCTTCGTACTGCTATAGGCAGAAGCATACAGTACACTATTATCTTCAGAAGAGACTAAACTATTAAGTCCCATAACAGCAACTCTTTTTATAAATTTTGGCAAACAGGGATCTTGCAAATCATATATTAAAACACCTTGCGCACTATCTACCACATAGAGTCTATTATTATGTACAAAAATCGCAGAAATTTGCCCCGCAATCTTTTGCGTTACAGGAAAATTTGGATCAGAGACATCAACCACATAGAGTTGATGCAAACCATCTAAAGCATAAAGAGACTTTTTATTAGGGGAGAGTGTAAGGGCTACAATCTCTTGCGCTTGAGGCAGTGCAATATCTCGGATAAGAGACAAACTATTTGGATTAAGCATAGCAACCGTACTGCCATTAGTAGCATATAAACGACTATGTCCCCCATCTAACACAAGATCCATAGCTTTTTTTATTGCTCCATTGCGTGCGTAAAGCTGTGGATGATAGAGATTTATACCCTCTATATCCAATGCTATAACTCCACCATCTCCATCTGCAATATAGGCTCTATACCCTTCACTCACCGCAACACTCCAGCTAAATCCGGGTGTATCATAGGAGCCAACAATATGAGAAAATGCTTGAAAATTTTTATATACAATATAAACTTTTTGATTATCAATTTGATAAGTTAGATCAGAAAGACCAATCTCTCCGGGAGGCGTTTGCAGATATTGAAAGAAGTGATTTTCATCTGCTCCCATAAGCTTGTAAATTTGCCCTCCTTGCAGATAGATCCAAGAAAAGCGCCGATCGCTATCGTGGGGAAAACCTATATAACTAAAATAGCCATCCGGCGTGTATCCTTGCAAACTTACATCCACAGGAGCAAAACCAAAAGCATTGTTTGCACTTGGCGTAGTACCCAATAACCGATACTTTCGGCCGCTTCTGCTCACATACACCCAATCGTTATACTCAATTTCTCCATTTTGATTAAAATCATATCTATACATCATCCCGTCTACCCTAAAAGCCTTTGCGGTTAAATAGGCTTTAAGCTCTTTTACATAATCTTTTGCCCATAATAATGAAACAAAAATCATCAATAATAGGTTTATCCGTCTCACTTTTTACTCCTTTACGATCTCTGTGCCCATTTTTTGATATAAACTATAGTAATAGCTGACAAATGCTTGAATCTGCTCATCCTTTGGCATGAAAACCTTATGGTTTCTTTTAATAAATTTATCTAAAAAAATCTTTATATCTTCTTTAAAGAGGTAATGTTGTACCAATTCACCATAAGTCTTCTCATACCACTGCTTCAGTGACTCCATATTTTCAAAAGAGAGAGTCACATGCAAACTCTTATCAAAATGCAATATACCCGCTTCAAAGAGCCCATAAAGATGCAAGAGTCCCTCTACATAGTAGGGCAATACCTCATCTACCTCCATCCAACCAATGAGAGAGACGCTTCTTTGGATGTGATCTAATAGCACCTCCTCCCAATATCTATTACTCTCAAGCAAAAAGTAGCACATCAATGCCCCACTTGTAGCTTTAAACTCCTCTGCCAATTTAAACATACCACTTCTATTCATTAGACGCTCACTATCGCTATCTATCCACAAAATATGGCCATATTCATGACCAATAGTAGTAATATCATAGATGCTATACCATACCTTCTCATTATCTTTAAGACTATAGATTCGATCTGCTAGCTCTTTACCAAAAATCTCATATCCTAAACGCATCTTTGGTTTGGCTTTATGCATCTGCAATATCATATCGGCAAAAGCAAAAATTTTTTTACCCATCTCTTGACTTACAATCTCATCATTGGGTACAACCTGGGCACTAAAGAGTCCATTAAATTCGCTCCCATAAAAAAAGAGGGCTCTTCCCACATAAAGCTGTACACGATCCAGATTTTGTAGTGTCTGCCGATAAATAGTCTTTTGCTCAATACCTAAGCGCCTATAAAAATCTTGAAAGAAGAGCTTCATCAACTGAGCCCTTCTACCCTGCTCATACTCTGGATTGATAATGCGCACATCCCACTCCAGCGCTACAGCTTTTCTAAACCGATCTTCATAATACTCTAAGGGGTGTCCAATTTGAATGGGAGATTGGATCTGCATCCATACCCTATCTACTTGTGCCCACGCCTGCACTGTTTTATCAGGGTCTTTTTGCAAAAGTGCCTCTTTAATAGTTTGAAAATATGCTATCCATTGCGCCTTTAAACCATACTCCTCATCCTCCAAAGAGCCTAAAACCTCTACAGCCTCATCTATACATTTTGCCAACGCTTTTACTTCCTCCTCAAAAGCTTTGGCATAGGCCACTTTTTCAAAACCTTCATCACTTTTAAGCAATACAGAGTAGCTTCGATCCGCAACCTCTCCCCCATGCCCTCTATCAAAAAGATCCTTCTCATACAGCATTGCATAAATTTTCTCTTCATCCCCATTAAACAGATGCAAAAGCTCCTGATTTACTCCATAAATAATCGTATTCATCCACTTTGGCTGCCAGCTTGTAAAAATCGTACCAATTTTATGGGCATAGCGCAAAAGTGCTCTATAAAAAGGCGTTAAAAGATTGCGCTTTTCAATATGCTCTAAAAGCTTTTCAAATCTTTGCTCATAAAATCTACTTACCCATATATAAGCTTTTTGGCGTATAGCAATCTGCTCTTTTTGCTCAAGCCCTTCAATCACCTGCAAGAGCATATCCTCCCGCAAATTTACAATGCGTTGCACTGCTGCCATTGCACTATTGGCACTATATTCCAATCCTATAAACGCCAAAAACTCCTCTAAGAGCTTCTCATACTCCATTATATTGCTATCAAACAGGTATACTTTTTTGAGTACCTTGTAGAAGTTTTGCAGCTCCTCTTGATCCCTACTACTTAATCGATATATCTCTTGAAGATCTTCCAAAAATCTACTCATAGAATCCTATCCAATACAATTTTTGCCAATTTCAACGCCTTTGCCCTATGGCTTATGCGATCTTTTACCTCTTTATCCAACTCCCCTAAAGTTTTATCAAACCCTTCAGGGATAAACATAGGATCATACCCAAAACCTTTATCCCCTCGTGCCTCATCAATCACCTCTCCCCACATCCAGCCATGAGTAGTAAATGTACCAAGAGGTGAAGCTATAGCAATGGCTGCTGTATAGTAGGCAGGAGTTTTTTTGATTCCTTTTATTTTAAGCTCTTCAATAAGCTTTGCTAAATTTTGCTTATCACTTGCACCCTCCCCTGCAAACCTAGCACTATAAATCCCCGGTCGATAATCTAAGGCTGGCACACTTATACCACTATCATCGGCTATCACAATGCTTTGAGGCAGCTTTGTAAAAATAGTTTTGGCTTTAATAAGAGCGTTTTGGGCAAAAGTCGTACCAGTCTCTTCAATATCAATATCTACAAGCTCTTTATATGGCACCACTTCAATAGCAAGCATCCTTTGGATCTCCTCTATCTTGCCTCTATTTGAAGAAGCTAGAATAATTTGCATAAGAATCCTTTTTATTTACTAATTCGTTTTACAATAACGAAAATTTTATCATAAAGGATTGCTCTTGAAAGAGATTGTCAAAAAGGTCTTACCCTTAAGCCTTATTGTAGCATTGCGCTTTTTTGGGCTTTTTATCGTTTTAGCGGTACTAAGCCAATACGCTTTGCAATTGCCTGGAGGAACCGCCTTTTTAGCAGGTGTTGCCGTAGGCGGTTATGCTTTAACCCAAGCACTGTTGCAGGTACCTTTTGGGGTATTGAGCGATAAAATCGGGCGCAAAAAGACAATCCTTATTGGACTTTTACTCTTTGCCCTAGGCTCAGTAATTTGTGCTATTGCAGATAATATCTACATTCTGCTCATTGGGCGTTTTTTACAAGGATCTGGCGCAATTGGCAGCGTAGTTACTGCAATGATTGCCGATTTTGTCAAAGAGGATGAGCGCGCCCACGCAATGGCAGTGATGGGGATGGTCATTGCTCTTAGTTTTGCAGCTGCAATGATTATTGGCCCAATTATTGGAGGGCTTTATAGTGTAAAAGCACTCTTTTGGCTTACAGCCATTTTAGCGCTTACTGCTCTTTTAATCCTCTTTACAGCCGTTCCCGAGCCTCCAAAGATTGTGCATCACTACAGCGAAGAGGAAGCTAAAATCAAACATGTCTTTAAAGACAAAGATTTAGTCAGAATGTATATTACATTTTTATTTCACTCCTCCACTATGGCAATCGCTTTTTTCTTGATTCCAATCTTAATGAAACAAAAGTTTGGTATGGGAGCGGAGCACTACTGGAAGGTATATCTGCCTGCAGTTATATTCGGGATTTTGTCTATGGGACCTGCTGCAGTGTTTGGAGAGAAGTACCACAAAGGTAAGGAGGTATTTATTATCTCCATTCTTTTTATCGCAGCATCTTTTGCGCTTATGGGATTTAGTAACTCTTTCTTGGCTTTTGCGGTAGGAGCAGTTTTTTTCTTTATAGGCTTTAATATGTTTGAGCCACTTTTACAAAGTTTTGTAAGCAAATTTGCAAAGGTGCACCAAAAAGGAGCTGCTCTTGGCGTAGCAAACACATTTGCCTATATCGGTATCTTTCTTGGTGGTGCAATTGGTGGGCTTTTGTATCAGTATGGCAAAGAGAGAGCTGTTGCAATTGCAGTGCTTGTGGTATGTATTGTGTGGATTTACTGGATTGTTGGTATGAGAAATCCCGGAGTTAGAGCAAATCTCTTTTTGGATTTTGACAATTATGATAAAGAAAAGCTTCCGGGCCTCAAAGTTATGGATGGCATTACCGATTTTTATATTAATGAGACAGAAAAGATTATTGTAGTGAAATATGATAGCGAAAAATTGGATGAAAAAACGATTAAAGAGTTCCTTCAAAAAGAGCGCCACTCTTCATAGTGGCCTCTTTGACTACTCTTTTTGACTACTGACAGAAGTATTAGAGTCAGCAGATATTACAGAAGAGCTGCTACTATGAGCAGAAGCAGGAGTTTTTGAGCTTGAGCTACTTGAAGAAATAGTAGCGCTCCTTGATGCAGAGGATACAGAGATTACCGGATGATATATATCTGCTACAAATTTTTCTAAACTCTCCTCCATTGCCATCCCCAAATGAGAGCCTGCATAGATCCCTTTATTATCAAAAAAGAGCATATAAGGAATACTACCTCCCCATCCTGTAAGTCTTCCTAAAAGCTCCACAAACTCTTGCGAGCTCCTAGAGGTTGCATAATCAATGACAGGGTAGTTAATCCCTCGCCTCTTTAACTCTGCAATATCCTCCTTGCTCAAAGGCTCTTGCACATGCAAACCGATAATTTGCAATCTATCTTGGAGCTTCTTTTGCAAATCACCTAGAATTGGTATCTCCATTCTACAAGGGGGGCAATGTTTACCAAAAAAATCCAAAATAATCACCTTATTGGGATACTCCTTGACACTGATGCCATTCTTCTTTACCTCAATATGGATGGCTTTTCCATCCACCGTTTTAAGCGTAAAGCTCTGATTAGCAACCATCGCTACTACCAACAGTGCCCAAACCATAACCTTTTTAAACATACTCTCTCCTTATATAGTATTGTTAAAAAGCCAGACGCGTACTCTCTCCCCAGCTTCTTTACTACTTTCTTGAGGATCTGTAATAACCAATCCCTTATGCTCTCCCAGCATATTCGTGAGTATTGCACTACTACCTTGCCTGTTACCTTGAAAATCTACAAAAAACTCCCCATCTTCAATGTAGAGATTACAAGGAGTAAATTCTGTCTTTTTACTTCTTTTTATAAATGGCTCCTTCAAGATTGCATAGACAACAGACATTTTATACTCTCTTGCTTGCATACGATAAAGAATAGGTAGCACATACAACATAAATGTCACTGTACTAGAGTAGGCAAAACCTGGAAGCGCCACGATAAATTGATTGTCTCTTTGTGCTACCATTACATGTTGACCCGGCTTAATTATTACCCCTTTAAAAATAACCTCAGCTCCAAGCTCCTCTCGTACCACATCCTTTACAAAATCGTAATCTCCAACACTCACCCCTCCCGTACTGACTACAATATCTGCAGAGGTTAACGCCATCTTAAAAGCTTCCACTATTGAAGCCTTATCATCCCTCACAGCCCCCAATTGTACTGCTTTAGCACCATGCAGCTTAGCAAGAGCTGCAAGGGTAGAGTTATTGGAGCTGCGCAGCTGTGCAGGAGAGGTTTGCTTCTGACCAATCTCAAGCACCTCACTACCAGTAGCAATAATAGCAACTTTTGGTTGCTGATAGACTAACGGCATAACTACATTAAGGCTTGCCATTACGCCAATCTCGGCAAAACCTATAAGAGTACCTTTTGTAATCAGTACTTCGCCTTTTTTATAGTTCTCCCCTATTGGACGAACACTATAGCCTTTGTCTACTGGCTCTTTAATAACAATTTCATCTTTCTCTACTACCACATGCTCAATAGGAATAAGCGTATCAGCATTGGGAGGCATAAGAGAGCCCGTAAAAGTTTTAATAGCCTCTCCCTCCCCCACACCTTTTACAACCTCACTGCCTGCAGGAGTCTCAGCTACAATCTTCAATCTCCCTTTTGCTTGATCCTCAGCTCGTATTGCATATCCATCCATCGCTGCGGTAGGAGCTTCAGGACTATTGTTTACAGCAATAATATCCTGGGCTAATACTCTTTTTGGCGTATCTTCCACAAAAAGTTTCTCTACCCCTACTGTAGCTATCTGGATATGAGCCAAACGCTGCATAGACTCTTCAAAACTAATCATCCTACTCCTTTTCTTTTTTTACCACCTGTACGCTTAAGTAGCGTTTACGCAAGACTTTGAGCAATCCATTCCAATCTACTTTGCTAATTCTTTTCATAGAGGCAAAATCATTTTTCCTATCCCAGTAAAGAAATTTCATAGGATTAAGCCAATAGGAGAGATAGCGCACCTCATAGTGCAGATGGGGACCGGTACTTCTGCCTGTATTGCCAACTTTTGCAATAGGCTCACCTCTTTTTACATATTGGCCTGGACGTACCAAAATTTTACTCAAATGTCCATAAGCAGTACTAAAGCCAAAAGGGTGTGAAAGAATTAAAAATTTCCCATAACCTCTGCGCACCCCTGCAAAAAAGACAACTCCATCTGCTGGAGCATATACAACTCTTCCTATAGGCGCACTCAAATCAAGACCAAAATGGAACATCTTTTTATGATAGATTGGGTGCATCCTATAGCCAAACCGAGCAGAAATTCTCCTATAGCGTACAGGCAAACCTATAGGGATAGTACGATGTAAGAGTCTCTTCTCATATTTTGAGAGCTTTTTAATCTTTGAGAAGTACACAAGACTCTGCTTTTTGAGATTTTGCACCCGCTTAGGAATGGTTGAGATGTTATTCTCAGCAGTTGCTACCTCATCTATCCCTAAAATCTTCTCTACCTCTTTAAGTTTATCATTCAAAGAAAAGAGCTTCTCTTTTTGCTCCTTAATAGACTCCTCCAATGCTTTGTTGCGCTCCTCCAATGCTCTATTGCGCTCTTCTAAATCTTGCTGCTCTAAAATGAGAAGTCTAGTAAATTGCTCAAGACGCTCTTTTTTTTGTAAAAGGTGACGATTTTTATTTTGGAGCTGTTTAGCCTTTTTTTCTAAGCGGGCAGTCTGGCTTCGCAGACTCTCCACATCTTTCATTAAAACTTGGGAGAGTATGACTGCTAAGCCAACTACCAACACTATGAGAAGAATGATCCAAAAGATTAGCTTTTTAATAATTTGATGCAGCGTATACTGTTTCGTTCCGTGAATATCCGTAATAGTAATAATAAACTTATTTTTCAACTACTCTCTCTTTGCCTTACTCATTAACATTGGGAATGCGTAATTTTTGTCCTGGAAAAATCAATCTTGGATCTTGAATAATATCCTGATTTGCTTCAAAAATTTTCACATATGCTGATGCTTTACCATAAAATTGTTTTGCAATTTTAGATAATGAATCACCTCGTTTTACTATATAGTATCTATTGATCTCTTCGCGTACTTTAGCCTCTTTCTCTAGTCCTTTAATGTACTGTTTATTTTTTATTTTTTGTGGTGTTGTTTGTACAATAGCTGCAAGCTGTTGACTAAGTGCTGCAATTTGACTCTTCTCTTTTTGTGTTTGTACATTTTTATCAAGTACCACCTGGTTATTAAGATACTCTGTTTTAGCTACGGCAATATTTTGCTGCTTCTTTCCCTGCTCCTTCTTTTTGCGAGCAAGAATAAGCTCTTCAATATTGAGCTTTTTAAGTTGATCAGGCTTTAAAGAGCGTAGATACGCAATAAGCTCCTCGTCACTCATCTCACTTACACTTTTTGCCTTTGCTGTAGCAGTTGGAGCAGAAGAGCTCTGGATAGCACTGCTACTTGATACCTGTGAAGCTGCAGCTTGGATAGGCTTTGCTGGCGCAGAAGCAACTGCTTGCTGCACTGGCTGCGTTGCAGGCTGCACTTGTGCTTGTGCAACTTGCGCTACTGAGCTTACCGCACTGCTTTGTGTCTTTTGCTCTACCTTAGGTTGAGGCTGCTTTTGAGCCGGTTTCACTTGCTGTACAGTAACGGAGTGTTGTACCGATTGCTGCACAGCAGGAGGGTTGGAAGTTTTTTTTTGTACAGCTACAGGCGCTGCCTTTCTCTCCTCACTCAAAAGTGCCTTTTTAGCATACATATAACCAATAATCCCAAGTACTACCAATATCGCTAATAATACCAGTACAAGCAATACCTGAATCACCTTTGATAAGGGAGAAGAGGCTTTTGGTTGCTGTCCTCCCTTGCCATTACGCCCATAAACACCATTTATTTCATCATCACCATAAGCAAAAAATTCTTCTTCAACACTTACATTTTTTCGTTTCATAAGCTATCCTTTCTATTTGGAGTTAACAAACTTTCCTTTCTCCACTACTGTGGTTAGTCCCAGTAGTTTCCACCCCTGCATTCCATTGCGATAATATAGTAATTTATCGGCAGGATACCCATATTTTATAAGATTTTTTATGAGGCGGGGAGATTGATCACACCAGACACCATTACAAAAAAGCAAAAGCTCTTTAGCAGTTGAAAAGTCTAATTTTCCATTTTTCTCCTTTGCACCTAAAAGTTTAAAAAAAGTTATTATCTTCTGTTTGGGGGGATTGGCCTCTAAAAAGGTAAAAGGCACATTAATAGCAGAAGGTATTGTCTCGGTATTATACCATTTTGGAAGCCTTGCATCAATAATAAGACCTTTGCCTGTATTGACTTTATCACGCATAAACTCTACCACCTCTACCGTCCCCACCGTGCGTACCTTATCGTTTACTTTAATAGGATGGATACAAAACGGAGGACAGGGGCGAGAAGTTTTACTATAATCATCTGTTAAGAGATGATTGGTATCTTGAATACGCATCACTTTTACTTTTATACCTTTATGATCTACATACACATACGCAATCTCTGGAGTGATTTTTACAAGATAGATCTCCTCTTTTGCACCCAAAAGCAGCCCACATACAAATATAATACTAGCAACAATCCTCATCATATCCCATCCTTTTAATATTCAAGTACTGTTTCTGAAAGTTTTACAGCCCTATCCATCTCTTTGAGAAGAATAGGATTTTTTTTGATAATAATCCCCATCTCTTTAGGACTATTTTTCTTTTTGAGATAGAGAGGTTTCAACTCTTCCCATAGCTTTGCTACCTTTTTATACTGCGCTACAAGTTTAGGATTGGTAGGTTTAATGATATAGTGCTTCTTATCACCATACATCAAACGCCTTAAGGATGTATCAAAAAGCTCAACCGTTGCTAACATCTTTTTGCGATTGAGAGCAGGCTCAACTCCTAGCGTTGTAAGAAGCTTCTCTTTTGTCATCTTTTGCGTAAGCATTCTTTGGCGCCCTGCAATATCTACAATCTCCTTGCGAGCATCCTCCAAAAAGTTATGGGTTGCATACTCTTTTTTAAATGTCTGGACAAGATCATTTGATCGCCTCAAAAGTTCTTCGTTATTGGCGATAATATATGCGAGAGCCTCAGGATCTTTACCGTGCGAAGCAAGCACTTTTTGCACATTTTTCTTAAAAGGCTCCCATGCCTCCTGCACTTTTGCGATAGCCTCCTTAATTCTTTCGTTTTTTGCAGGAGGCAACCCCAAATCGCTATCACCCACTAAAAAGCCTTTAAGCGTCTTATCATAAAGCTCATAGGAGGCTTTTAGCAGTTTTTCTGTTTGCTTCTTTTGAATATTTAACGCATCGAGCAAAGCAAGCTTACTCATACGCTGTGTCAACATTCTCTGTTTTCCTGCAAGATTGATAATATGCTTAGCCTGCTGCTCTTCACCCATAAACTCATTCACAAGCATTGAAAGAGCACGCGCACGCTTTTCACGATTGATAGATTTTTCATACATTTTCGTAATCTTATTCATCTGCGCCAACAAAGCATTACTCTTATCTACCAGCTCTTTAAGTTTTTGTGGAGGCAGTTTTTGCGCTTTTGCAAGCTTTGCGTACTCTTGCCACATCTTTTGCGCTTTTGCAAGCTCTTTTTTAATCCAAGGAAGCCTTGTCCTCTCTAGTCCCAATCCTTTATCACCCTTTTGCAAACCTTGCAAAATCCTTGCAAAAAGCTTTTTATCCTGTTTTAAAACAGGAGCTTGATCTTTATAGCCATACTGAATCAGGAGTACATCTTTGGCTATTTTTTGTGAAAGCATCCGCTCTTTTCCCGAGAGATTAATAGCTTGGGCTCTTTTAACCTTCTCTCCCTTATTCAAAGCAACATACATCTCCACAATAGCATTCATCCGCTTTAGCAGATCAAGATTATTATTTTTAATATACTCTATTGTACTTTTATCAAAATTACCTTGTAACACCTTCAGAAGCGCTTCACGAAAAGGCTGCCATCTATTTTGTAGATCTTTAATCGCCCTTTGGATATTTTCATCCTCTACTGGCACAAGCCCCAACTCTTTATCGCCTTGCGCTAAACCTCGTAAAGTTCTCTCAAAGAGTGCCATATCCTTTTTTAATCCAGCTTTTGCAGCCTCTTGATCTACGCCAAGAGCTATCATTAACGCCTCTTTACTCATTCGTTGAATAAGCATCCGCTGTTTTCCGGCAAGATTGATAGCCCTTGCCATCTCTGCACTCGTCATCGCGATGCTCCAACTTATACAGAGCATCAATGCAACCAGCAATCGTGCCATCTTTATACCTTTTACTATTTCATTAATATTTCACTTCTTTATGAGTAACAGGATTAAATACTGTTAATCCAACAATTTGCCAATACTGCATCCCTCCCCGATAATATTTTATCTTATTTTTAGGATACCCCAATGCTACAAGATGCTTCATTGCCGTCACCGCCTGCTGACACCAGGGACCATTATCAAAAAAGAGTATAGTTAAAGCATTGGAAAAATCCCATTTTCCATTCTTTTTTTGTGCTCCAAAAAGAGAAAGTACCTTGTCTACATACCGTTTTTGTGCTAACATAGTAAAAGGTACATTCATAGCACCAGGAATTGTCCCTTGCCTGTACCATTGAGGCATTCTGGCATCAATTAAGAGTCCTTCATCGTTATTAAGTTTATCGCGAATAAATTTTATTGTCTCAAGCTCTCCATATGTCTCAATTCCCGGAATTGGTTGAAACCTTTGTATATAAAAAGGAGGAGTGGGACGAGAGGTGCGAATATAGCTATTACGCAATTTATGATTAGTATCTTGAATACGCATTATGCGTATTGGCACTCCCCACACATCCACATCTACATAAGGAATATCTTTTGTAATATTCACTTTTAACTTCTCTTTGGCTCCGTTTGCCCCAAACACCCACACTACTGTTAGTAGTACAAAAAGTAATGCTCGCATCACTCTTCCCCTTTTTCTACAGAAGTATCTATTAACTCTTCTTGCTCTCCTTTTCCTCTCTCCTTCTTCAACTCCTCTTCCACATCAACCTCATACTCTTTTGCTTCAAGCAAAATATAATCGCTGCGTGAATTAAAGATATTAAGATAGTATGCCATCTCCTGATTTTGCATAGCTATATCGGAGTATTTTCCTATATATCCTTCAATTCTACCGCCCTCATTTTGAATCTCATCTGCAAACATTTTACCTCGCAATACACAAGTTGGCAAAGTCCTTAGCTCTTTACAAGCGATATTTCCCTCTAAAATACCTGCTACGACTATCTTCTTAATCTTTGCATTAGAAAAGACTTTGCCCCCTGCATCAATAAAGAGTCCTCCACAATAGAGTTTACCGTGCCAAACTCCTTTAACCAAAATTTTATTGGCCTGAATCTCTCCCTCGCCTACTCCATGCTCCAAAAACTCTACGCTATCTGCAATAATATTCCCTTGAAACTTTCCATTCACAAGCACACGCTGTGCCTTAATATCACCTTGCAGCTCTCCCGTACGCCCCACAATGACAATGTTATTGACTTTAATATCCCCATGAAAATGCCCATCTATATGTACCGAATCATTACCAATGATTCTTCCATCTACATTGGTGCCTTGGGGAATAATCATTGTGTGCATCGGATCCTCTTCGCTCGTCGTCTCCTCCTCGGTATGGTTCCCCACACCAAACACGCTCATCAACCACTTTTTAGGCTTCAGTGCCATCAACACTCCTTTATTCTGGAATAGTGTGTATAATTCCAACTATATTATCATATAATTGTACTAACATAAATCTATAACGGAGATTAAAATGGCTCAACAAAATTTAAACTCCTCACAATCTCTATTATACACATATTTTATTAAAGAGATTACCTTTACCCCTACCAACCAGCTCTCTTTGCTCTTGGAAAGTGAGCAAAATTTTTCACTGCTTGAAGTATGTGAGCTCTTTAAAAATCTCGACATTCCTCTTTTGCAGCTCAAGCAGTATCGGCAAAATGGCAAAGAGTATATCAAAATCCTCTCTTCTGCTCTCCCTCAATCTATAGATACCTCAAACTTGCAACATATTATAATGCAAGCCCTCAACCATAAGATTCCTATCCAATGTCTTCTCTATCGCTTAATTACTTATGAAGGGTTTAACTACGAAAAAGTACTCTTTTTACAAGCGATGGCACGCTATATGGAGCAGCTTCTGCCAGATAAAAAGTTTGAAAGTATTATTCGTATCTTTTTGCGTAATGAAAAATTTATTCAACTCCTTGTAACACTCTTCTTTGAGCAAAGCTCCCAAACTCACACGCAAATCCAGGAGCAACTAAAAAAAATTACCAACTATGAAGAGTATAAACTTCTTCACCTCCTCTACTTTTTAGTCTCCACTATAGAGCGCACCAACTTCTTTATGGATAAAGAGACAAAAGCATTTAAGTTTCATTTGGCTCCTATTAAACATCTTTTACCAGATCTTGAGCCAAATATTGAAATATTTGTTTTTCATCCCCAATTTTTAGGTGTCCATCTGCGCACCTCCAAAATTGCAAGAGGGGGCATTCGATGGAGTGATAGAGAGGATTTTCGCCAAGAGATTAAAGATTTGATGATTACGCAAGAAGCAAAAAATGCTATCATTATCCCCACAGGGGCAAAAGGGGGATTGTATATTGAAAAGAGAGTGAGCAAAGAGGAGTTTCAACACTACTATAGACTCTATATCGATGCAATGCTTGATTTAATCGATACAAAGCCGCAACCAAATAGTGACTTCTATTTTGTAGTAGCAGCAGACAAAGGGACTGCAGATATGAGCGATGTAGCCAATGAGATAGCTCTACAACGAGGATATTGGCTCAAAGATGCTTTTGCAAGTGGAGGCAGTTACGGGTATAGCCATAAAAAACTGGGTGTAACTGCACGAGGAGCTTGGATTAGTGCTGCAAGACACTTTTTGACAAAAGGCGTAGATATTTTCAATGATCCTATTACAATTATTGGTACAGGCTCTATGCGAGGAGATGTGTTTGGCAATGGAATGCTTATTAATCCAAACTGCAAACTTCTTGGTGCTATAAGCTCGCATGAAATCTTTATTGATCCAAATCCCGATCCACAAATAGCCTATGAAGAGCGCAAAAGACTCTTTGCAAAAGGGGCTGGATGGAGGGAGTATGATCCTAGCAAAATAAGCGAAGGGGGTGGCGTATTTTTGCGCACGCAAAAAGATATATATCTCTCAGCTCAAATAAAAGAGCTTCTTCATATTCAAAAGGATGTCATTAGCGGTGAAGAGCTTGCAAGAAAGCTTTTGCAAACAGAAGTAGATATGCTCTATATTGGAGGAGTTGGTACCTATATCAAAGCGAGCGATGAGCTCAATATCCATATAGCAGATAAGTTTAATGAGCCTGTGCGTATAGATGCCAGTGAGCTGCAAGCCTATGCAGTATGTGAAGGGGGGAATCTAGGACTTACCCAAAAAGCACGCATAGAGTATGCAAAAAATGGCGGACATATCAATCTTGATAGCATTGATAACTCTGCAGGGGTGCATACAAGTGACTATGAAGTTAATCTTAAAATTGCTCTCAATATGGCAGTAGAAGAGCATAGAATCGATGAAGAGAAGAAACGAGAAATTCTCAAAAGCCTAACACATGGGGTACTCCAAAAAGTCTTTGCTACCAATTATGCTCAGTCTCTGGCTATCTCTTTAGATCAGATACGCTCTGCACAAGATATAGAGGAGTATATTAAAGTTATTGAGCTGTTGGAAAAGAGACTGGAGTTTTTTAACAAAAAAGATTTCCATATTCCAAAGATTAAAGATTTTGAGAGTATTTTAACCAGTGATGGAGCAATTGTTAGACCTGTTTTGGGCATCATACTATCATTTTCCAAAATCTTCTTAACACATCAAATCTTACAAAGCTCCCTTGTAAATGAGCCCTTTTTTGAGCATTTCTTATATAAATATTTTCCAAAATCTCTCTACCCATCATTTGAAAATGAGGTACTCAATCACCCTTTAAAAAAAGAGATTATTGCCACAACTGCAGCAAATATCATCATCGATAATGCAGGAATCCGCTTTTTGGCAGATTTTGAAGAGCTCCAAGAGGAAAAATTTGTTATCAAAATCAAGTCCTATCTGCTCCTTTACTCCCTTTTAGGCATTACCAAAAGAAAAAAGAGGCTTTATGCCCAAGAGCTCTCCTTAGGCAACAAACTTTTAGAAGAGCTTTTACAGATTGAGCATGCAGTAGAGTTTAGCCTCAAATGGATTTTACGCAATTCTCACCAAATCAATCTTGAGCCCTTTCATATACTCAACTATAAATCGCAAATAGAGACATTTTTTGACAATCAACAAGAGTTGACTCACTACATAGACCTTATAAAATTTGTTATGCCAGCAATCTATCTCAAAGAGATCAAAGATCATCCTCTGCATGAAGTATTGGAGCTTCTTTTACAAATTATCTCCCTCCTTGGCATCGATAAACTTTTATATAGTATCTACCAATTTCATCCCAAAGATAGCACAGGAAAAGAGATGAAATCTCAACTTATTGAGCTTTTGGAGCATTTTGTTGTAACAACTGCTAAAGATGTGATCCTCTTTAGCAGAAGCAAAGAGTCTCTCTTGCAAAGCCTCCAAAACTACCTAGAGGAGAAGATGATAGATCCAAACCTATATAATCAAAGGATTGAAGAGCTCCAACACTCTCCTCACGATCTGATAAAGATGACAAATGTGGTACATAGTTTCCTTTTAGAGACTATGTGAACTATCCTAACTTTTTGCTATCGCAAATAAGTTAGGGTTTCCTGCTTCAACGGTCGCCTCGTGGCGCACCTCCACAGGCTCTGCGGGCAGTCCCTGCCCTGATAACGCTTGGTTATTGCGCTTTTTGATAGTTATAGCACAAACTTGCTTTGCAAGACAAAAATTCATCTCCCTCTAAATCAACAGATTTTAGAGGGAGAATTCTTTTTGGATTTTGTTAGAGACTATTTAAGATACCACTCCCATCCATCTTATGGCTTCGATCTTTTGCATAGATGCGCCTTCCATCTTTTAGATCATACTTCCAAATAGGCGCATTTGCCTTAAAATCCTCCACAAACTCATCGATAAGCTCCAAAGCAACACGCCTTTTTGGGCTAAAGACCGCAGCAATAAAACTTGATGTATGTACCGGGACATTACCTATAGAGTGTGCCATTTTAATAACGGCTCCCTTTGCCTGAGCCCTCTTTTGCCATCTATCAAACCACTCTTGTAAAATCGGTTTATACACATCAAAACTCAATCCTTCTATTGCATTCTCATCTCGTACCGTCCCAACAAAACTCACCATTGCACCAAAATTTTTATCTAAAGACCATTCATACCACTTTTTAAAAATCTGCTCTATCTCCAAATCTCCTCTATAAAGCTCCACCATAACTACCCTCCACATACAGGCGGCAAAAGAGAAACTTTGTCGCCATCTTTTAATGGTATATCCAATGAAGTAACAAGTTTATCATTCACCGCTACGGCACACTCATCTAGCCATTTTTTTATTTCAGGATCTGCTTGGAGTTTTTTTGCTACATCTTTTAAATTTTTTGCCTCTATATACATTGGCTCTTTACCAATAGGACCTAAAAACTCTACTTTAACCATACCTCCCCTTTTTCTGCCTATTTTAACAAAATTTTACACTATAATTACATTTATGAAAATCGGCAATATAGATTATATCAATCTTTTACCTTTTTATGTTTTTTTAAAAAAAGAGCTTAAAAAAAGTTATGAAAAAGCGGCACTGCACTACTACAAAGGGGTGCCAAGCCATATTAATCAGCTCTTTATCAAAGGCAAAGTGGAAGCTGCAGTCATCTCTAGTATTATCTCTGCCAAATATAACTGCAGCGATTTTGGCATTGTAGCCAACAAAAAAGTTTTGAGTGTTATACTCTGTCCTGGAGAAGAGAAAAATGATAGCGACTCCAACACCTCAAATATGCTTGCAAAAGTATTAGGATTACAAGGCCAGGTGCTTATTGGCGACAAAGCCCTCCTTTATCAAAAAAAATATCAATGCAAAGATTTAGCAAATGAGTGGTATAAACACTATCATCTGCCTTTTGTCTTTGCAAGGTTTTGCTACAAAAAAGAGACTAAAAAGTATAAAAAACTGGCAAATAAATTTCTTCAGCACCCTGTAAAAATTCCTTATTATATCCTCAAACACTATATGAAGCGCTCTCACCTCTCACGCAAAGAGATTCTTCACTACCTCCAACTTATCCATTACAGAATAGGAAAGAGGGAGAAGAGATCTTTGCAGATCTTCTTGCGTAAAGTGCACGCTACCCATCTCAAGAAACTCTAGCCCTTAACTCCTCTTTATACTTTTGTATATCCTTTTGTATGCGAGCTACTCCACTTCTCATAGCAGCTTCAGCCACTGCGCTGGAGACCTCCACAATCAGTCTCTTATCAAAAGGGGTTGGAATAATATACTCTTTAGAAAATCGCAAATCTTTGCCATAAATCTCTTTAATATACTCTGGTACCTCTTTTTGAGCTAAATTGGCCAAAGCGTAGGCTGCAGCAATCATCATCTCATAATTGATAGCCCTGCTTCTTACATCTAACGCCCCTCTAAAAAGATAGGGAAAACCAAGAACATTATTTACCTGATTAGGAAAATCACTGCGCCCTGTTGCAATGATGGCTTTGGGTTTTATCTTTTTCACCTCATCTGGCATAATCTCTGGAATTGGGTTTGAGCAAACAAATACAAAAGGCTCATCCTGCATCAATGCAATATCCTCTTTGCTTATTGCGCCAGGAATTGAGAGTCCAAGCACCATATCGGCATCTTTAAAAGCCTCTTGTCTTGAGATGCGTTGAGGATAAGCAAAAACCTCTTTGTATCTATTAAGATCGTCTCTTTCTTTATGCACCACCCCTTTAGAATCAATCAAAATAATCTGCTTAACCCCTAAATGCTTATACATCCTCGCACTCGCAATGGCTGCAGCTCCTGAGCCTACAATGACTACTTTGAGCCTTTTTGGCTCTCTATTAGTCAATTTGCAGGCATTAAGCAGCCCCGCACTTGTTACAATAGCAGTGCCGTGCTGGTCATCATGCATTACGGGAATATCAGTAATCTTTTTAAGCTTCTCCTCGATTTCAAAACACTCCGGAGCCTTAATATCTTCTAAATTGATACCACCAAATGTAGGAGAGATCGCTCTTACAATCTCAATAAACTTTTTTGGATCCTTCTCATCCACCTCTATGCCCACCGCATCAATATCCGCAAATTTCTTAAATAGAATTGCTTTCCCCTCCATTACCGGCTTCGCTGCTAAAGGACCAATATCTCCAAGTCCCAATACTGCCGTGCCGTTTGTAACAACAGCTACAAAATTACCTTTGGTGGTGTATTCATACACAAGGTCAGGATTTTTTGCAATCTCCTCACATACATATCCAACACCGGGCGTATAAGCAATACTCAAATCTCTTTGCGTATTAAAAGGCTTTGTAATTGCAATCTCTTTCTTACCCGGTTTTTTGTTTTTATGATACTCTAAAGCTTCTACTTTTGTAATCTTCATTGATACCTCTTCAATAGTTTTTCTACTCGTTGTATAGTTTTATCTTTGCCAATAATTGCCATAATATCGCTAAGATCTGGACCAGCCATTTTGCCAAGGAGTGCTAGCCTTAAAGGCTGCCCTATTTTGCCAAATCCAATTTTTCTCTCTTGAACCACCTCTTCAACAACTTGATGAAAATCCACAGGAAGATGCGCCTCTTTAGCTTGTAGTTTTTGCAAAAAGAGCTCTAAAATCTCTCTCCACTCTCCTTTAAGCGCCTTTTTAACGCCCTTTTCATCATAGCTTTGAGGCTCTTCTAGGATCTCTTTTGCCATCTGAGCCATCTCTTTGATGGTTTTTGCTCGCTCTTTTAACGCATCAACTAAAATCTCCTTTTTATCATGATTAGCTAAAAATAGACCAAAATCCTCAAGTAAACTTATAAGTTTCTCATTTGGTGTATTTTTAATATAGTGAGCATTGAGCCAGTCAAGTTTTGAGAGATTATAAGCTGAAGGGGCTTTATTAATCTCTTTTGGATCAAAAAGCTCAATCATCTCCTTTAGAGTAAAAATCTCCTGATCCCCATAACTCCAGCCGAGTCTCACAAGAAAATTGAGCAGGGCTTCAGGTAAATACCCCATTCTTTTATACTCCATCACATCCATTGCCCCATCACGCTTTGAAAGCTTCTTGCCCTGCTCATTCAAAATCATCGGCACATGGTAAAATCTTGGAATCTTAAGTCCCAAAGCCTCATAGACTATGATCTGCTTTGGAGTGTTATAGAGGTGATCATCCCCCCGTATTACATCAGTTATCCCCATCAACGCATCATCAATTGCCACCACAAAGTTATAGGTAGGCGTGCCATCACTTCTTGCAATAATAAAATCATCCAGCTCCTCAGCCCTAATGGTAATAGTGCCCTTAATCCCATCCTCAAAGACAACATCTCCCTCTAGCGGAGCTTTAATGCGCACCACAGGCTTAACTCCTTGTGGAGGTGTGCCTGTAAAATCTCTATAGCGCCTATCATATCTTGGACGCTCTCCTCTTTGGATCTGCTCTTGACGCAGCTTATCAAGCTCCTCTTTGCTCATATAACAGTAGTAAGCTTTTCCCTCATCCAAAAGCTTCTGGATATAGCGTTTGTAAATATCAAATCTTTTAGATTGATAAGCTACTTCTCCATCATAATCTAATCCTACCCACTTAAAAGCTTCCAAAATAGCCTCTGTAGCCTCTTTGGAATTTCGCACTAAATCAGTATCTTCTATGCGCAGGATAAATTTACCTCCATTTTTCCTTGCCCAAAGCCAATTAAACAGTGCAGTCCTTAACCCTCCAATATGCAAATAGCCCGTAGGGCTTGGAGCAAATCGCGTTACAACCATACTCACCTCAATATTTTTTGCTAATTTTACCAAAAATGGCCGTAAAGCCCCTTGATTCATTAATGGGGATATAAGGCGGCAAAAGAGTTGATAGAAAGTTTATCTTCCCTGAAACTCTTTTGCTATAATTAAAACACAGAGTTGGGGTATCGACTCTTGGCATAGGAGAAGTAAGACCAACTATTGTTGGCATCCCCGCTTAAAGCCAGAATCTCCCATATGGAAGGGTGGAGAGTATGTCAATTCAATATTAGTTAATGAGGTGGTAAAATTTTTAAAAATATTGCTAAAGGCTGGATAGTCAACAACCTCCCCGTAAATAGGGAGGCTTGGAGGTATGCTAGCTAACTAGCCTTAACCTCTGTGGATGGTTGACGCACCCGTACCGGGTAGCATAGAGAGCATTAAGCTCTCTGTGCAGCCCGTTGCTTTTAAAATACTTGACTAAAATATTCGCCGCACCGTTCACGTCGGCGTTTAGGAGATAGCCTTGAGCGGATTTGTACAAGCCTCTTTTGATGCGCCTACCGCTTCCTTGATAGGAAATTGCACTATCGTAGGTAAGAGGCATATCATCTTTATCCAAAAAAGAGGCTTTGGAGGCAAGCTTTTGTTTGAATTTGTAGTAAGGAATACCGACAAAGTTTTGGTTATTGGCTTTGCCGATGGTGATACTTTGCTTGCTTCTGCTAAAATCACCAAGCACGATGGTAGCGATATTGTGTTTGATGGCATATTCCACAATATGCTTAACAGCAAGATTGAAGAAGTTGTTGATTCGGTTGTCTCTTCTTCGGCTCAAGGCTATGAGGTTGTGAGTGTGTTTATATCCCTGCCTATCGTAGATAGATTGCAGGTAGGCTTTGCGCTTGTTGAAGTAACGGTTAACGGATTTGATATAGCGCCCCTCAATAATAAAAGCGCCACCGCTACTTGGATAGCAAGTCGCAAAGTTGTCGATGCCAAAGTCGATGGCAAGATAGTCGCCATTCTCTTTTGGCTTTGGTACTGCAATCTTATAGACAAATTCAATATGCCATACCTTGCCTCCAAAGCTTGGAATGAAGCGAAGCTCTTGGAGCTTCTTGACGTTTC
Source organism: Nitratiruptor sp. (assembly GCA_015494595.1). Lineage (GTDB taxonomy): Bacteria > Campylobacterota > Campylobacteria > Campylobacterales > Nitratiruptoraceae > Nitratiruptor. Next base: position 30 of record WGAX01000073.1, on the reverse strand, counting down.
TCATATGCTTTGGAAGCTTGAAGCGAAGCT
>WGAX01000072.1 GCA_015494595.1 Nitratiruptor sp. | reverse complement strand
GGCTTGAAATCTGTAAGCTCTAAACTCTTTTGTTTAAACTCTTTTCTCATAGGATGTATCTTGGCAAATCTTTCGTGATGTACCAAAGGGCGAGAATCAAAGCTTTTAGTCACCTTAATACCAAAGTCATCATGCATCTTTCGCTCAAACCATACAGCACTTGGGAAGCGTGTGGCAATAGAGTCTATGGTAGGGTTGTGAATATCTAAACTATGGCGCTCAATTTTTGCATCAAAAATATCCAAAACCTCAAAGCGTTCCTCCAATTGTTGAGCAAAGCGGGCAATAAATCGCATAGCTCTCCTTTAGATAATATGCTTAAGATAATCAAATGAGGCTAAAAGCACAAGAAGTGCTATAGCAAAAAGTACCAAAGCGCTCACTTCGCTGGTATATACCTTTTTTAGCTTCTCTTCTCCTTCATATTTCATACTTTGATATACTTCTATAAACTTATAAAAGATAATACCAAGAAGCAGAAGCATAAAAGCAATAGCTCCAAACATCAATAGAAGATGGTTACTCTGCTTTGCCAACTCCACCATTGCACCAAAACCAAAAATCTCGCTAAAAAAAAGAGGACTTGGAGGCAAAGCAACAATTGCTAGCATAAAAAATCCCACCAGTATCCAAAAGAGTCTGCCTTTAACCCCTTTATAGCCTTCGAGTGCTCCTGCAATATGGTATTTGCCTTGTGATTCCAATACTCCTGTAGAGATAAAAAGAGCAGGTTTTAAAAAGGCGTGAGCCCCAAAGTGCAAAAGTGCGGCAAAATAGCCTCCACTCACCCAAAATACAGCAATAAGCACCATATGCTCAATCCCACTTAAGCTAAAAAGGCGCATAAAATCTTTGGCTCTATAGATAAGAAAAGCAACAACAAAGAGCGTAAGCAGCGCATAGATATAGGTAAAACCGATGAGGTGGGATTGGTTGAGCTTTTTAGCAAGAAGTGAAAAACGAAAGAAACCAACCATTATAGCACTCTCCAGCAGTCCACTAAAAAGCGCAGCCACAGGATAGTAGGCTGCTCGCTCTATATTGGCTAGCCATAAATTCATTGGGAAAAATCCCATTTTAATAAAGCTTCCAACCGCTACAAATGCAAAACCTATTTCAAAAAGATAGTGGTTTTGGATAGTATGAATGTGGGATAGAAGCTCCCTAAAGAGCATCGCTCTATCACCTAGTATAGGTTTGGAGGCAGCATAGATGAGAATAATGCCAAAGAGAATAAGTGCAATGGCTATAGTGCCAACTATCATATAGTTCCAAGCCTCTTGGTGAGCAAAGGCACTTTTATTAGTTTTAATCATATAGACAGTACTAAGAGTTGCTAACTCTAGTCCAACCCAAAAAAGTCCCATACTATTGGCTGTAATACTTATAATCATGCCAATCCAAAAGAGGGCAAAAAAGCGGTAAAAGCGCTTATACTCTTTTAGATTTATTTGTACATGGCGCTGTAGACTCTCCAAAGCCAATGTTACGCCAATACTGACAATAGAAGAGATAAGAAGCACATATTTTGCTATGTTATCTATGAAGACAAGACTGTAGTAAGGGTGCTGCTTACTCAAAAAAAGAGCTCCAATGGGGATAAAAATGGTAGCGCTTACAATGGGCAAGAAGCGCTTCATTTTGCTTACATCAAAAAAGCTTAAAAGAAGGATTGCAACTGGTGGTAAAAAGAGCGATTCAAACATTAGGCACCTCTTTTTTGAATAGAAGATTTAAAACAACTACTGCCATTAAAAGATCTACAAAAATGCCAAGCTCAACAAGCATAGGCATACCCTCAGTAGCCGTCATTGCTAGCAAAAAGAGAGCATTTTCCAGTGAGAGAAAGCCTATAACTTTAGCAAAAATGTTTTTATGCTCAATCACAAGCACAAAAGATAAAAAGAGTGAAGCCACAGCCAAAGAGATATAGTTTTTACTGCTACTATTTATCAAGGGATCGAGCAGATAAAAAGTGAACACTAAAATAGCTGGAATAAGGATAATAAGATACTGTACCTTAATAGATGGAGGGATGTGGCGTTTTGCTTTAAATTTGATGGCAAAATGCTTGAGCAGATAGGGGATAAGAGCACTTTTGAGTATAAGGGTTAAAAGAGCAGAAAGCAGCATCGCCTCATCTTGGATCTGCACTGCTTCGCTCATAGCTGCCAAAGCCAAAAAAAGGGAGTTAAATGCATACCAGATAATAAGGCGTAAAAGTCTTGTTGTAAGCATCGCGGTAATGAGAGTGGAGAGAAACATACCTATGAAAAAGTTGCTCATATCAAGCTCCTAAAATATAGTAGCTAATGAGGGATAAAAATGCAAAAATAATAGCCAATCCCAAAAGATTTGGCACTTTAAAGAGGCGAAGTTTTGCCATATTAACCTCTATAAGTGCTATGGCTACTGCTACGAGAGTGATTTTCAAAAGATACAAAAGCAGAGCGATAAAAAGGGCATCTGCATACCAAAAGGCATAAAAAAACTTACAAATAGGGAAGCAAATATGATGAACTTAATCGCACTGGCACTCTCAACAAGCGCTAAATACCAGCCGCTTATATCTAAAATCATCGCTTCATGCACCATAGTAAGCTCTAAATGGGTTTGGGGATTATCTATAGGAATACGCCCATTTTCTGCTAAAAGAAGAATAAAAAAAGCAATACCCGCAAAAGCGAAACTTGCAAGATGCTCTATAGGAAAGTGGTGGTTGAGGTTTATTGCAGCTTTTGCCACTTCTAGATTTTTTGCCATTAAAGAGAGTGCAAAAATCACCAAAATCATAGCAGGCTCAACCAGTGCGCTAATAAATGCCTCCCGCGAGCTTCCAATACCTCCAAAACCGCTAGCGCTATCAAGCCC
>WGAX01000071.1 GCA_015494595.1 Nitratiruptor sp. | reverse complement strand
TAGCGATTTTAGCCATTATTGCTGGATTTTTTGAGGAGCCTTTTGAAGAGTTTGTTACTAAACTACTTCCAGAGTACCATTTTCATATGCACGGGATTGCTACTGTTGCTTTGATTGGTGTGACTACCCTTATTGCGTTAAGCGGCATTGCCTTTGCGATTTATAAATATAGCAGGGGTGGTTTTAGTGAAAAGTGGAAAGAGCATTTCCTTTATAAATTGCTTTATAACCAATACTATATTCCTGTTATTTATGAGAAGGTATTTACTGAGCCTTATAAAGAGTTAAGCAAAATTGCTTGGAAAGAGCTGGATTTGCGTGTAGTAGATGCTACAGTGGATTTTATAGCAGCTGTTGTATATAAGAGTGGATTTGCCGGACGCGTGGTGCAAAGTGGTAACCTATCCAAAATGCTACGCTGGATGGTTGTGGGTCTGCTAGTGTTGCTTGTATTAGTGATCTTATATAGCCCGGTAAGGTAAGGAGAGAATTTATGGATCATATTTTATCGCTATTAGTCTTTTTCCCCGCACTTGCTGGTATGCTGGGGTTTATCGTTAAAAAAGAGAATATCAAAGTATACGGTATAACCGTAGCTGCCATAGAGTTTATACTCTCGCTGATATTGTGGCTTGTGTTTGATCCAGCCAATGGCGGCTTTCAGTTTGTAGAGTTTATACCCCTCATTCCCGATTATGGTATTAACTACTATGTGGGGGTTGATGGGATTGCTCTATTCATTATTATTCTTTCTACTTTTATTACGCTAATAGGGCTCATCTCTTTAAATATAGAGAAAAATCTTAAAAATATGATTATCTCCTTGCTCTTTTTGGAGATGACAATGGTGGGGGTCTTTGTAGCGCTTGATGCAGTGGTTTTTTATATCTTTTGGGAGCTCTCCCTTGTGCCAATGCTCTATATTATTGGATACTGGGGAGGAGAGCTCAGAGTCTATGCTGCAATTAAGTTTTTCCTTTACACCTTTTTTGGCTCCCTTATTATGCTTGTGGGTATGCTCTTTTTAGCTTATCTCTACTATGTTGCAACAGGTACTATTAGCTTTGCAATACCTGATTGGCATAGGCTTATCTTACCTTACAACTATCAAATTTGGCTCTTTTTGGCATTTTTCCTTGGAATGGCAATTAAAGTACCGATGTTTCCATTCCATACCTGGCTTCCTTATGCACACGGACAAGCACCAACTATAGGCTCAGTTATTCTTGCAGCAGTTTTGCTTAAAATGGGGACTTACGGCTTTGTACGCTTTTTATTGCCAATCTTTCCTGATGCCTCTGTAACGATGATTGCGCCTATAGCCTTTTTATCTATTATAATGGTTATCTATACTGCAATGGTAGCCTATGCACAAGAGGATATGAAACAAGTTATTGCATACAGCTCCATTTCGCATATGGGTGTGATTGTGCTTGGAACATTTGCAATGAATGTGGAGGGGATTGCAGGCTCAATCTTTTTGATGATTAGTCACGGGATTGTGAGTGGGGCGCTCTTTATGCTTGTAGGAAACATTTATGATCGACGCCATACAAAACTTTTGAGTGAATTTGGTGGACTTGCTGCAGTGATGCCAAAGTATGCTACTATCTTTGGTATTGTTTTGATGGCTTCAGTAGGGCTACCTCTTACAATTGGCTTTGTAGGGGAATTTTTAAGTTTAATGGGAATCTATAAAATCTCTGCAGCTTATGCATTTTTAGGTGGGACCGGTATCATTTTGGGGGCAGCATATATGCTAAGGGTCTATAAATTGGCCTTTTTTGGTCCTCTTACTAATGAGAAGAATAGAAATCTGCCAGATCTTAATTGGAAAGAGCTGACTTCTTTGGTTTCTTTAGTGGCAGTGATTGTGTGGTTGGGAGTTAATCCAAATCCAGTGTTAAAGCCAATCAATACGAGTGTAGAAAATATGCTTCATTTGATGCAGAAGAAGGCTATTACAAAAGAGGCAAAAGAGATTTTTGCTCACAATAAAGTGAAATTGGAGGCAAAATAATGGAGCCAATTAAAGTTAGTTTAGAATCGCTCAATCTGGCTACTCTTGTTCCAATGCTTATAGCAGTGGGCGGCGGGCTTACTATTTTGATTATAGACCTGATTAAAGAGTCTTTGCATAAATCGCTTTATGTAATGATAGCAATACTCTTTTTGGCTCTTGATTTTGGAGCAATTATCGGTCTTGATATGAATACAAGAGGCTTTTTTGATGTAATGTTTGTGGATGGCATAGCTTATTTATCTCAAATTATTATAGTAGTTGCTTCTATGCTCTTTATTCCTTTGGCACTTACTTCTAAAAGATTTCATGAATTTAGTTTGCCAGAGTTTTTTGCACTCTTTCTCTTTATGGTTGCAGGGTTTCAGTTTATGGTGGCTACTGATAATTTGATTTTGATTTTTGTGGGTCTTGAGACTGCAAGTTTAGCTCTTTATACACTGATTGCTTTGCACAATAGAGAGAAATCTTTTGAGGCTGCTATTAAATATTTTACAATGGGAGCAGTTGCGGCTGGCTTTTTTGCTTTTGGATCCGCGCTTTTTTATGGTTTGAGTGGAAGCGTAGAGATCTATAAGATTGCCGAGGTATTGGCAGCTAGAGGGTATGAGCCTATTTGGGTTGTATTACTGGCAACCTCTTTTATGATTGCTGCTCTTGGATTTAAACTCTCGATGGTACCCTTTCATACTTGGACCCCAGATGTATATGAGGGAGCAAGCGCCGCACTGGCAGGCTATATGTCTGTTGTACCAAAAATGGCAGGTTTTGTGGTGGCAATGAGACTTTTTGAATTTTTAATTCATAGCGATATTACCTGGGTAAGAGATGTACTCTATCTAGCGGTAGTGGTAACGATGACATTTGCCAATATTGTAGCCCTTGTGCAAAAAGATGTTAAAAGAATGCTTGCATATAGCTCTATTAGCCATGCTGGATTTGTAATGGCTGCTATTATGATTGGTACAACCCAAGCAAATAGTGGGCTCTTTTTGTATTGGATTTTGTTTTTGTTTACCAATCTAGGTGCTTTTACAATGCTTTGGATCTCACGACACAAATCAAATATCTGGCATGATAGATTTGATCATCCGTATGAAAAATTCTCTGGGCTTGTGCAGATAATGCCAGTAGCTGCTACCATTATGGCTATTTTTATGTTGAGTCTTGCAGGTGTACCTCCTTTTAGTCTCTTTTGGGGCAAGCTCTATATTATGGGAGCTGCGGTAAACTCTGGTTATATAGTTTTAGCAATTATTATGGCAATTAATAGTGCCATTAGTGCATACTACTACCTTAAATTGATTGTCTATATGTTTATGCGAGAGCCAATGGTGGATAAGCAGACAATCTACTTTAAAAATGCATCCTTGTCACTTAAGACTATTGTAGGTTTGTCAGCAACTTTAACTATTCTCTCTATTCTTTTTATCTCGCCACTTTTAAATTATATAACAGAGATAGTCAGAATTAGTGGATTTTAGTCCGCTAATTCTTCTGCAATTGCATTTTTAAGAGGAGGAAGAGGCAGATATATTTTTTGTGGAAATTGTGTTTTATTAAATGTTCTTTGTCTTTTGGCAAGCTGGGTGGTATGGGTGGAAATACGCTCTTGGAGAGTTTTTAAATCAGAAATTTTTCCATCTAGATACTCCAAGGTCTCTTTTATACCTATGGCTTTCATTGGGGCTATAGCTCGAGTATACTTCTTTTCTAAATAGTAGATCTCTTCAATAAGTCCCATTTTAATCATCTGTTCTGTACGGTGGGCTATCTTTTTTTTGAGCTCCTCTTTGGCAATATCTATGGCAAATATTTTCATAGAAGCAATTTTTTGGGGAGGATGGAGCTGAAAATAGTCTGAAGGTTTTAACGATGTTTGCAAAAGAATCAAAAGTCCCTTCTCTATGCGGTATCTATCTTGTGGAGCAATCTTTTTTGCAAAATCGGGATCTGCTTTTTTAAGATAGTTGTAAGCATCTGGTAAAGATTGAAGTAATTGGGCTACCTTTTGTCTTATACTATGCTCTATTTTTGGTAAAGGGGATATACCTTGCAGCAAAGTTTTTAGATAAAAACTGCTTCCTCCCACTACGATGAGGTTTTTTTGTTTTTTTTGTGCACACTCTTTAGCCTCTTTGTAGATTGTAATAAATCTTTCCACACTAAAATACTCATTGGGATAGACTACATCTATACCAAAATGTGGTACTAAAGATAACTCCCCTTTAGTAGGCTTTGCAGAGACAATATCAATCTCTTTATAGATACTAAGACTATCTAATGAGAGAATATAAGCGTTATATTTGGTAGCGAGCTCTATTGCCAGAGCACTTTTACCACTGGCGGTAGGGCCAATTATTGCTATCTCCTTCATAATCTAATTATAGTATAATTTGGCAATTTTCTTTCAAGAGGGGCAGATGCGTATAGGTAAGCTTCTAAAGGATTTGAATGAATTTGTAATGTTTAAACATACAATTTTTAGCCTCCCATTTATCTTTATCGCAATGTTGGTAGCTGCTCATGGATGGTTTGGCTGGAGACTCTTTTTTTTAGGGCTGTTGGCTGCAATGTTTGCAAGGAATTTTGCCATGGGAGTCAATAGGTATCTTGATAGGGATATTGATAGGCTCAATCCTAGGACTGCAAATAGACCCAGCGTAGATGGAAGAATCTCTGAATCTATGCAGCTATTTTTTATCATTATAAATGCTTTAGGATTTGTGATTGTAAGTTATTTTATTAACTCTTTGGCTTTTCTACTCTCTATTCCATTTTTGATTATTTTAGGCGGCTATAGCTATTTTAAACGCTTCAGCGAATTTGCTCACTTAGTTTTGGGAATCGCTCTAGGTCTTGCGCCTATTGCAGGAGTTATTGCTGTCAAAGCCCAGATTACACTATGGTCTTTACTTTTAGCCTTGGGCGTGATGTTTTGGGTTGGAGGATTTGATCTGCTGTATGCTTTGCAGGATATAGAGTTTGATAAAAAGATGGGGTTATACTCCATTCCTTCACGCTACGGAAAAGAGTGTACTCTCTTTCTTGCAAAGATGTTTCATATGCTTAGTGTACTTTTTTGGCTCCTCTTTGTAATGGAGGCAGGGTTAGGCTTTTTTGCCTATATGGGAGTAACTTTTGCTGCTGGAATGCTTTTTTATGAGCATCAACTAGTGAGTAAAGATATAAATAAAATAGATAGGGCTTTTTTTACTGTTAATGGATATTTGGGAATTGTTTTTCTTATCTTTATTGTAGTTGATATTATCGTTTAACTACAGAAAGAGTGTTGAGTGTATGGCAGACTTACTAGTCATATAATCTAAGATTTTTAGCAGTGAAAAAGATAACCAACCTATAATCAAGCCATTTTGGTGATTTTGAATGAGCTTTTGTTTTTCTTACAAGATAAAAGATTTTATGGGAGTGTTAGAAATTTCGTGTCAATCCGCTAGAATAAGAACAAGAAAGCCGTTTTATAAAAAATAACTGAAACGGCTAAAAAAAGAGAAAAAACCACTAGTGAGGGGTTTGATCTTTGAAACACTCCAAACCTGGAGTGTTTTGAAGATGAAACTATCGTTTCATCGGTGACAATATCAAGGTATCGGCTCTTTTGTCATGCCGATATGAGATGGTGGTCGCGCTCTTTAACAATTCACTGTCAATGGCATGGTCAACGATCGAGGTTTTTCAGGCTTTGGCTACAAAGACTCTATGCGGATGGCAGCAATGGCGGCTAGATAGATCGCCTTTTTAGCCAATCTCGCCCCCCCCCGTTTATCTAGCCTGCCGTTTTTACGCGTGTCACCCGATTGCTGGATCGTGGGATAAGGACCCAAGTAGCCCACCAACGCCTTGGCGTTGTGAAATCGATCGAGATGGCCGCATTCAGCCAGCAGGGCTAGAATCGTCTTGTCCGATACACCCGGAATGGTACGCAGATTGTCTATAAGATCACGCATTTCACGCTCTTCTTCAAGGGTTG
>WGAX01000070.1 GCA_015494595.1 Nitratiruptor sp. | reverse complement strand
TAAATACCTTCTCATAAATAACAGGAATATAGTATTGGTTATAAAGCAATTTATAAAGGAAATGCTCTTTCCACTTTTCACTAAAACCACCCCTGCTATATTTATAAATCGCAAAGGCAATGCCGCTTAAAGCAATAAGGGTAGTCACACCAATCAAAGCAACAGTAGCAATTCCGTGCATATGAAAATGGTACTCTGGAAGTAGTTTAGTAACAAACTCTTCAAAAGGCTCCTCAAAAAATCCAGCAATAATGGCTAAAATCGCTAAAGGAGCCATTGCCAAAAGCATATACCAGTGGGCTTCGTGTGGATGAAAACCATACTTTTTATAACGCTCTTCTCCAAAGAAAACAAGCATAATAAGTCTAAAGCTATAAAATGCAGTCATACCTGCACCAATCCAAAGCATAAACCATAAAACATAGTGGTGCGAATCAAAGGCTACTTCTAAGATCTTATCTTTTGAGAAAAATCCAGCAAACGGATAGATTCCAGCAAGGGCTAAAGAGGCAATAATCATTAAAATGGCAGTATACTTCATAACCTTATACAAACCGCCCATTTTAAAAATATTAAGCTCATCATCCATTGCGTGCATCACATTACCGGCACCCAAAAAGAGAAGTGCTTTAAAAAATGCATGTGTCATAAGGTGAAAAAGGGCAATCCAGTATGCTCCAAGCCCTCCTGCTACAAACATATATCCAAGCTGAGAGAGGGTTGAGTATGCAATAATTCTTTTGAGATCGGTATTTACCAAAGCCATAGAGGCAGCAAAGACTGCTACAAATGCACCAAGTGAAGCTATAAATAAGCCTACATCTGGAATTTGAGAGTAGATCGGAAACGCACGCACTACTAAATATACGCCAGCAGTTACCATTGTTGCTGCGTGAATAAGGGCTGATACAGGTGTAGGACCCTCCATTGCATCCGCTAGCCAGGTATGGAGTGGAAACTGTGCAGATTTACCCATAGCACCAATAAAGAGAAAAATTCCCATAAGCGTAATCAAGCCGATATTCAAAAGATCTATATGGGCAAAAACTATATCATACTGCAAAGAGCCTACATGCCAGTAGATAAGAAAAAGCCCCAAAAGCATACCCAAATCCGCTATACGGTTCATAATAAAGGCCTCATTAGCTGCCCAGGATGGACTGATTGAAGGGTTAACATCTCTGCTCTCATCTTTTTTATAGTACCAAAAACCAATAAGCAGCCAAGAGCATAGCCCCACACCTTCCCATCCAATAAATAGTCCTGCAAAGTTATCACTCATTACCAGCACCATCATCGAAAAGACAAAGGCGCTTAAGTAGCTAAAAAACCTATTAAACCCTTTATCATGCTCCATATAACCAATAGAGTAAACATGCACCAAAGCCGATACGGTAGTAACTGTGACCATCATAATGGCTGAAACCTGGTCAGCCACAAAACCAAATGGGATATTAAGATTGCCTACCGTAATCCAATCAAAAAGCTTCACCTTCACTATCTCATCAGTGCCGGCTATATGAAAAAGCAGAATCAATGAACTAATAAGCGATACAAAAAGCAGAGCAGAGGTGACAATCCCTGTAAAGAGCTTCTTTGGTTTTGCAGCAAAAAGCGCTGCAAAGAGTGAGCCCACCAGCGGTGCAAAGAGTGCTATTAAGAGATACTTTTCCATACTTTTCCCCTATCCGTTCATTGATTGTAGTGAATCAAGATCAATAGTGCCTCGACGCTTATACCAGATAATCAACAGTCCTAAACCTACTGCCACCTCACTGGCAGCTATAGCAATAATAAAAAAGGCAAACAGCTGACCTGTCAGATCGCCATAATATTTTGAAATTGCAGCCAAAGCAATATTTACTGCATTAAGCGCAATCTCTGTAGCAAAAAAGAGCATTAAGAGGTTCTTTCTGCGCAAGATACCCACCAATGCTATACTAAAGAGAATGGCAGCTAAAATGAGATAGTGCGTAAGCGTAATCATTCTGTGCCCTTTTGTTCTTTTTCAATCTCTTGATCAATCTTAAGCGTAATACTCTCATCCATTCTTTTGCTAGCTAGAATAATACCTGCAATCATTGCTACCAACAACATAATGGCAGCTACCTCAAAAGGTACAAGATATTTAGTAAAAAGCACTATACCCACTGCTTCAGTATTACCTATCTCATCGCTCATTGGATAGAGAGCTTGCACTTTATCTGAGATGATTGGAGTAAGTAAAATAACAACAAGAAGCAGAGCAATCATACCACTAAGAAAAAAGACAATTTTTTTAGAAGGGTTCTTCTCTTTGACATCTTTTGTGGTATCAAAAAACATCATACCAAAAGCGTAAAGTGCCATTACCGCCCCACTATAGACAATAATCTGCACAACACCCAAAAAGTCTGCATCTAATAAAAAGAAGAATGCAGAGATAAAGATCATACCTGCAGCAAGCGAGCTCATTGCATAAAGAGCATTTTTACTCATTACCGTTATGACAAACATTGCAATTGTCAGTGCTGCAAAAAGATAAAAGGCAACAGCTTCTACCATCTCCTCACCTTTAATACGCTAATGGCGTTTTTTTGATTAGTCTGTCTGCAGCCGGTGTTGGCGCACCAAATCCTGGAAACTCTTTTTGCTCTTTAAGTTTATCAAGAGGTGTAAGCATATCCTCTTTAAGAGCAAAATGGGCTCTTTGCTCACTTGCATTTTCATAGTCTGGCCCATGTACAATAGCAAGCTCTGGACAAACCTCAGCGCAATAGCCACAAAAGATGCATCGCCCAAAATTGATTGTATACTCGGTTGGCACCTTTCTGCCAAACTCATCCACTTTTGTATCAATTCTAATGCAGTTTGCTATACATATCTTCTCACAAAGCCCACACCCAATACAGCGCTCATTACCACTCTCTAATAGACGTAAAAGCTTATGCACAGCTCTATATCTCGGAGCGATTGGTAGTTTCTCTTTTGGATACTGGATCGTATGGATATTGAATCTAATCATCTCCAACAATGTAATCTTAAGCCCTACAAAAAGCTCAAGTTTTAATGATCTCTTTACCACTCTCTTAAACTTCTCCCATCCACTTTTGGGATATGGCTCAATCTTTACTTTGTAGTAGTTTTGCGACACATTCCGATCTCTAAACTGCTCTAAACCACTCATACATCCCCCTTAAAACATCATCACTATACCGGTGATGACAACATTAATCACCCCAAGAGGCATCAACACTTTCCAACACAACCACATCAACTGATCAGGTCTTACATGAGGCCAAGAAGCCCTTGTCCATAAAAAGAAGAAGAATATAAAAAATACCTTCATCAAAATTGCAATGGCACCCGGAATAAACCATAAATCGTTAAAGCCCCCAAGAAAGATGAGGCTTGCCAAAAAGCCAAGAGTAAACATATTGGCATACTCACCAATAAAAAACATACCCCAACGCATACCACTATACTCTGTAGCATATCCAGAGATCACCTCTGCTTCGTGCTCAAGCAGGTCAAATGGAGTTCTGTTGGTCTCTGCAAATCCTGCAATCAAAAAGAGCACAAAAGCTAATGGCTGCTTCCAAATAAGCCACTCGCTTACTCCGCCTGCTTGGTAGTTATTAAAATCGATAAGCGACAAAGAGCCAACAATCATAACAGGCGCTAAGACTGAAAGCCCCGTTACCACCTCATAACTTAAAAACTGAATAGCAGTCCTTGCAGCTCCTAAGATACTCCACTTATTTTGTGAAGCCATACCAGCTAGCAAAGGTCCATACAGTCCTGTCGCCATAACCCCCAATACAAATAGAAGTCCAACATTAATATCAGAGATAATGGGCTTAACGGTATAGCCTTTGATTGTAAACTCTGGAAACATAGGGATTGCAGCCATTGCAATAAAAGCAGTTGCTGCAGTAATAACAGGTGCAATCATAAATATTGGTCTTACTGCACCTTGGGGAATAAAATCCTCTTTGGTAAAGAGCTTAATACCATCTGCTAGCACCTGCAAAAGTCCATAAGGTCCCACATGCATAGGCCCCAGCCGCCTTTGCATAAAGGCTAACACTTTCCGCTCTACATAGGTTCCAAATCCAGCTAAAGCAGAAAAGAGCCCCAAGACTATCAAGATTTTGATGATGGTCTCTATAACAAATGCACTATCCATCTTACACCTTTTGCATTAGAACTTCTGTAAATCTGTAACCATCAAATAGCGATGCTGCCGCTACGCTCTTATCAAATGTACCCACATATGCACCAGAAGCGATCTTCTCATCTAGCGCTACTTCTAGTGTAATAGTAATATCATCTTTTTGAATATTTACTTTATCGCCCTCTTGCAAGCCAAATTCCTCTAAAAATGTTTCACTTGCATACAATTTAGCCTGCTCTTGTAGCTGATGAGCTCTATTGGTAAATGGGCTAAACTGTAACACCGGCTCACAGCGATATATTACTGTGCCTTTAAGCTCTGACAGCTCTTCCATTGGCTCAACACTCTTTCTAGAGAGATGCACCTTTTTGCTCTCCAACACATAGCCTCTATTTTCACTCATATCATTGCCAAACTCATTTGGCAAATCATCAAAAGCTATAGCCCTATACCCTTTTGACTCTGGAAGCTCACGAGTAAACTCAATGGTATACTCTTTATCGCTCACTCCCAAAGCCCTTGCTATATCATTGAGGACATATCCATCGTATGGCAAGGCTACGTTTGTTGGGACTACTCTTTTATCTATATTGGTGAATGTCCCCTCTTGTTGGTTGAGTGCTGGCATATCCAGATCCCCATCGCCAAGGGCGCTGAGTGTAAAGTCTCCTTTGACATTATAGCCGATGCTATACTCTCCCGCCTCTTCATCCAGATCACAGATGAGTGCTACGCCGAGGCTATTTGTTTTTGGTGGTATAAGAAGCACTTCAAAATCTGTAAATCGATCTATAAAGCCTGCAAGTTTTGCAATATTCTCAGCTCTTGGATGAGTAAGGAGATCTTCACCCAGAATAAGAGTTGAGCGCTCCTTTTTAGCCAATACTTTTTTAAGCTTATCTTTATAATTTTCATCAACACCAAGTATCTCATAGAGGCTGCTTGTTTGATACTCTATCTTTTTCTTAACCTTCTTGGGCACCTCTTTTTCTATCTTTTTTTGCACCTTTTTCTCTTTGCCCGTCTTCTTATCAATAACTGACTCTTCTACTACCTCTACAACTTTCTCTTTAACTGTCTCTTCCACCTCTTTGGTTTTGGTTACCATCAAAGAGTCAAGATACTCTCTCATATACTTTGGTAACTTCTCTTTATCAGCAAACTCCTGCAATACAAAATATAAAGCTGCCTCTTCTTGAAGAGGTTTATGGTATATTGGCACTACTGTTTTGCCAATTCCCTCAATAATTGGATCTTTAATTGGATGAAAGTAGAGCGCTCCTCCCTTATTCATCTTGACTGCATTATTCAAAGCAAATCTTACCCTTGGATTGTCACTCTTTAATGCACTTCCAATAGAGATGACAAAATTGCTCTCATGCACAGCTTTTACATCACCACTTGGCAAACTTTTACCGCTATATTCTGCAAAATGCTCCAAAAAGCTTTTAAGTGCTAAAGCATCCTCGTTGATAAGCTTATAGCCATATTGCTCTTTTAGCTTTTGTAAAATAAGCGCCTCTTCATTAGTGATATAGGAGCTAAATTTGATAGTATCTGCTTTTTTGAAGGCTTCAACCGCTTTATCAAAAGCTTTTTGATCCTTTTTGGCTCTATTTTCAAAATCAAAGCCAAACCGTCCAGCCCCACACAGAGGCTGATAGTGAAACTCATTTGTCACGCGATAGATTTTTGGCTCTGGATTTTCGATGGAGGTGTGTTTTGTCTCATAGTAAAGATGACAGGTAGCGCTACAGTGCGCACAGCTTGCAGGAATTTTTGTAAGCTCCCAAGAGTTGGTTGTATAGTGGTAATCCTCGCTTACCAATGCCCCCACTGGACACACACTAATACACTCACCACACCATGTACAATCAAGCTCACCGCCCGTCACTGCACCGATGATGGATTTTTGCAGCTTATTCCACATAGCATAGGCATCTTTTGGCATCTGCTCTTTCCAAGACTTATCTAGCGCATCTCCACCCCGAGGCACGGTCTTAAGCGCTGCATCGCCTATCATATCTTTACACACAGTCACACAGCGCTCACATACAATACAGAGGGATGAGTCGTAATGAATAAAGTTCCACTTCTTCACTGGACGATATGTATCACGAATGGCATAGTGTTGAGCATCTACTTTCATCTCTAATGTATAGTTTTGCAGCTCACACTCACCACTTTGATCACACACACCGCACTCTAGAGGGTGATTTACATCATACACCTCCATAATAGCACGACGCTCTTTGATGATATTCTCCGTTACTGTTACAATACTCATTCCATCTTTTGCCTTGGCATTACAGGCATACACCTGTTTGCCATCAGCCTCTACCAAACAAAGCCTACAAGCTAGCGTTGGAGAGCAGTTTGTAAGGTAACAGATTGCAGGAATAAAGATGCCATTTGCTCTTGCAATATTTAAAACATACTCTCCAGCCTTTGCCTCACACTCTTTACCATCTATCGTTATTTTGATCTTCTCACTCATAGCTCATCTCTCTTTAGGATTTTTACCTTCTCATAGCGATACGATGCTTGCATATCAAAAAATCTCATTCCCATATCACTCACCCCCATTAAGGCAATAGTGCCTTTGAGTTTTTTATCGATTCTAAACTGCTTGTAGATTTTGCCAAATTGCGAAAAGATAACTACATGATCTCCATCTTGCAGTTTTGCAGCCACGCTAAACTGCTCTGAGCCAATAAGATCGCTACTCCAATTGAGTTGATGCGCTTTGTGGCTAAATGGACTAAACTGCAACACTGGCTCACAGCGATAAATGACAGTGCCATTGAACTCTGGCAGCTCTGCTATTGGCTCGATATTTTTTCTTGATAGATTTACCTTTTTACTCTTTAAGACATAGCCTCTTTCCTCTGTACCATCATTGAGAAATTGGTTTGGCAGATCGTCAAAATTGATTGCTCTATACCCCTTCTCTTCTGGGAGCTCTGGTGTAAATTCGATAGTATACTCCTTCTCACTCACTCCCAAAGCTCTTGCTATATCATTGAGCACATAGCCATCATAAGGCAATGCTACATTAGTTGGCACCACCCTTTTATCGATATTGGTAAAGGTACCTTCTTGCTGATTGAGTGCTGGCATATCCAAATCACCATCACCTAAAGCACTTAAAGTAAAATCGCCCTGCACATTGTAGCCAATACTATACTCTCCCGCCTCTTCATCTAGATCGCAAATCAGCGCTACGCCTAAGGAGTTTGTTTTTGGAGGGATAAGCAGCACCTCAAAGTCACTCAATCGATCGATTAAGCCGGCAAGCTTTGCGATATTTTCAGCCCTAGGATGGGCATAGAGATCCTCACCCAAAATTAGTGTAAAGGTATCTTCTCTTAGACGCTTTTTTCGCTCTAAGCGTCTTATAATATCCTCAATCTCCTCTTCACCTACACTCGATTCTGCACTCAAATAGCCAATATCGAGCTCTTCAAACCACTTTTTAGAGACTTTTTGCTTACTCTCTTCATCCAGCAATGCATCCAAAAGCATCGCCAAAACCGCCTCTTCTGCGCCAACCTCATACTTTATAAATTTTGTTACGATGGGTTTTAGCAGATCATCTTCAATGGGGTGCATATTGATAATCTCTGCTTTTCTTCTTTTATGCGCTACGGTATAGGCATAGCGCACAGCAGGATTGTCTGAAGAGGTAAATGAGCCAATAACCATAATAAAATCGCTCTTTTGTACTCTTTGTAGATCTGCTCCATAAAGGCTTTTGCCGCTATATTTTGCGAAATTATGTAAAAACTGCTGATAGTTTCTTGCCTCATCGTTGATTAAGCGATAACCAAACTTCTCTTTGAGTTTTTGTAAAATCAGCGCCTCTTCGTTGGTAATAAATGAGCTAAATTTGATAGTATCCGCTTTTTGAAAGGCTTCAACTGCTCTACTAAAGGCTGCCTCATCTTTTGAAGCGCTATTTTCAAAATCAAAGCCAAATCTTCCCGCACCACAAAGTGTTGCAAACTCAAACTCATTTTTGACTCGATAGATTTTTGGCTTAGGATTTGTGATGGAAGTGTGTTTAGTCTCATAGTAGAGATGACACGCTGCACTACAGTGGGCACAGCTGGCAGGAACTCTTTGCAGCTCCCAAACATTGGCACTATACTTAAAATCGCTACTAATGAGTGCCCCCACCGGACACACAGCAATACACTCTCCACAAAAGGTGCAATCTAGCGTATCGGCATTTTTTGGTACAATGTGGGATTTATACCCTCCAAAGTAGACCTCAATGGCATCATCGCCAATCACCTCGTTACATACATGCACACACTTTTCACACAAAATACACAAACTTGGATCATACTGGATATATTGCCACTTCTGGATAGGTCTGTATTGATCTTTGGCTGTAAAATCTTGCCTATTGACTCCAAACTCTAACGTTTTATTTTGCAAATCGCACTCGCCACTCTTATCACACACCCCACACTCCAAAGGGTGATTCACATCATAGAGCTTCATAATGTTTTGGCGATGCTCAAAAAGCTTGGGCGAGTTGGTAGTAACTTTAATATCGGGCACTACTGGTGTTTGACAACTAAGCACAAAGCCATCAACCCCTTCTACCTCCACCACACACAATCTACAAGACTCAATGGGCTTAACTTTAGTAAGGTAGCACATTGTAGGGATATAGATCCCCTCTCTTCTTGCAACCTGCAAAATTGTCTCACCTTTTTGCGCCTTTAACTCTTTGCCATCAATATATACTCTTACCATAGCCTACCCTTACACCGCAACCATTGCGATATAGTAACATCTCATACACCGCTCGGCCTCTGCAATCGCTTGCTCCTGGGTAAATCCCAAATTCACCTCTTTATTGTTGTCTTTTCTCTCTTTCACCGTGAGTTTCTCGCTCACCTCTCTTGGAAGTCCAGGCAGCCAGCCTGTAACTTTCTCTTTTTTATCATAAACTTTGAGGGCCCGCAGATGATCCTCCATAATCTCATCTTCTGTAAGCGTTACTTCTTTACTGAGCACATAGCGGCTCATCACACTTGCAGCCCTTTTGGCCTGCCCCACAGCATTGACAATTGTCATAGGACCATATTCACAATCCCCTGCTGCAAAAACACCTTTGCGAGAGCTCATATAGGTTTTGCCATCTGTTTTGATTGTACCCCAGCTGGTTAGCTCAATCTCCCACTCCTCAGGCAAGAGGGATAGATCTGCGCTTTGGCTTACAGCTGGCACTAGGTAATCACACTCAATGGTAAAATCGGCTCCCTCAATCTTTTTAAGCTGTGGGCGTCCCCCATTTGGATCTGGAATAAGCTCAAATCTATTAACTTTAAGGGCTTTGAGATTATCATTTTCATCTGTAATAATCTCTTCAACAGCAGAGTAGAAGATAAACTCTACCCCCTC
>WGAX01000069.1 GCA_015494595.1 Nitratiruptor sp. | reverse complement strand
GTAGCGTGCGCAACCCAAGTGGAAAGTGTTGTAGCAAGGTATTTACGAGATATTTAGAGTCCCGGTAGGCGTGGAATTTTTTCTAGCTTGGAGTTTCTACAGTACCAGCCCCAGCCCTTCTTGAGCCA
This sequence comes from Nitratiruptor sp., assembly GCA_015494595.1. GTDB lineage: Bacteria > Campylobacterota > Campylobacteria > Campylobacterales > Nitratiruptoraceae > Nitratiruptor. Next base: position 7,092 of record WGAX01000069.1, on the reverse strand, counting down.
GTGGCCAACGATCGGCATCGGTAGCATGAAACCTCGCTTGTCGTCACGATACACGAATGCCGCTCCATCACCGCTATCCATGACGCAGATGATATTGAGGTGTGGCAGGTAGCTCTCTTTTTCTCCCACTTTTTTGCCAGCATCTATAGCAATATTGTTGGCGGTATTGCGCGCCATCACTTCGGCAATGTGCCCCTGTTTGGCTCGCCACTGTGGCCCCTCTATGTAGGCGCTATCGCCGATGGCATAGACGCCGGGTTTATCCTTTACCTCACAGAATTCGTCTATGAGCACGAATCCAGCCTCACTAAGGGGCAGATCGCTCTTGGCAAAGACGGGATGCCCGGCATTTGCAGGGATAAACATCGTAAAATCGCTCTCTAAAAAGCTATCGTCTTCAAAAACGATGCCGTTTGGCTCAAAGCGCTTGATCTTTTTGCCAAAGTGCTTTTTGATGTTGAGTTTATTGAAAAAGAGATCCATCATTTTAAGAGCTTGTGCTCCCAAGCGCTTGCCAGGCTCTTTCATTGTAGCAAAGAATGTGAGCTCGAAGCGATCTCTTAAGCCCTTTTTTTTCAAATAGTTATGCACATTAAAAAGCATCTCAAAAGCAGGGCCTCCCCGCACGGCGCTGCTATCTTTGGGGTTGCCTCCAAACCCCATAGCAATTTTACCGCCTCTTTTGGCAGCTACCAATTCGTCAATGCGATCGCGCATCTTAATGGCATCTTCTGGATCTCCGCAGATAGAGAGATAGTTTTCGCTTCCCTCGTGTTTGATTTTGCCAGCACCCATGGCTATGACGAGATAGTCGCCCACATACTCGCCCTTTTTGCCAATGGCTCTTTTCTCGCCGGCTTTTATCTCAACTATCTCGTCCTCTCTCCATTTGAAGCCATGCACTTTTTCCAAATCCTCTAAAGGCAAGCAGACATCGGCAAACTCCGCTTCATACACAGGCACCCAGATAGAGGTGGGATAGATATACATATAGGGTCTAGGGCTGACGAGATCTACCTTAAAGCCCTCTTTGCGCAAAAATATGGCAGCCTCAACCCCTGCAAACCCGCCACCTAAAACTACTATCTTTTTCATCTGCCACTCCTAATAGTGCAAAATTTTTTGCTCTTGGGGGATATTGATCTCTGGCTCGCCTACATCTTTGAAGTAGTTTTTGGCTAGGGCATAAAAAACCCCTAGCACAAGCCCTGTAATAATAACCCACATAATGGCTCGCTTCTTCTCTTTTGAAGCTGTGCCTTTGAAATCATCAATCTCTTCTAGTGTGGGCTCACCATACTCATTAAACCCCTCTTTTTTCATCGTTACCCCCGTAGCAACACCTATTTTTTGATATGTTTTTGATAAATATCCCATCGCGGGAATACAAAGATTGTATCTCTATACACTACAATCTTTTTAGGATCATCTACTGCATAGGCTTTGATTTTGATTGGAATTGGCACATCTTTTTGGGTATTTTTTGCCAATACCTTATCTGTATAGAGGATGACGACCTTTTTGACTTTTTTGCCAGGAATCACATCAAAGGGCTTTTTGGGTCGTGCAATCTTGATATCTTTATTATTGACTATCTCAAAATAGTACTTATGCTTTTTATTCTCTGTATTTTGGAATAGGAATACATAAGTATTTTTTACCCTGCCATCTGGCTCAATTTTGTAGAGCTGGCTGGTTCTGTTGATGTTAAGCAGCATATGCTCTTTTTTGCTACCCATATAAAAGAGTGCTACAAATGCAATAGTAAGCATCACAATATAAGCAATGATTCTAAATCGAAATACTCTTGTGGGCTTACCGGTCTCAAGTGCGTAGTAGCTTGTCCATCTAACAAGACTCTCTTTGCCAAGGGCTCCCATTACTTTGGTACAGGCATCTGCACACTCAAGGCAGTTGATACACTCTAGCTGCATTCCCTTGCGTATATCGATATGTGTTGGGCACACCTTCACGCACGATTCGCACAGGGTACACTCTGCATCCTCTTTTTGGGCTTTGAGCTCCTTTTTGTTGTGCACAATCAAGTTGCCGTGCTCATCGTAAATACGCCCACCCCTTTTATAATCATATACGGTTTGGAAGGTATCTTCATCGTAGAGGACTGATTGTACCCTAGCGTATGGGCAGATATAGATACAGAAATTCTCTTTGATAAAGACTACATCCACTATCAAGAAAAGTGCAGTACCGATCCAAAATCCCATTAAAATCGGGTGATTAGCAGGATCCTGAATATATTGGAAAAAGTCTTCAGGCGGTACGAAATACCAGATAAAGTCTGCAGCTGCAATAAAAGCAAGCACTGACCACAGAAGAATAGCGATAAGCTTTTTAACTTTATTTTCAGGCTTGCTCATATCAGGCTCAATCTGCTTATTGCTGATGCGTTTGCGAAGATGCAACAGTTTCGTCTCAATCAAATCCCTATAAATTATACGAAAAATCGTCTGTGGACAGCTCCATCCACACCATACCCTACCACCAAGCGTGGTAATGAAAAAGATTCCAAAAAAGAGAATCCAGAGCAAAAAGGGCATCAAATAGAGCTCTTGCATATCAAAACGCACAAAAAACAGATGCAACTGCTTATGATCGAAATTGAGCAAGAAGAAGTGATTGCCATTTATTTTAATCCACGGCAATACTAACGCTATTACTGTAACAATAGCAAAAAATACATACCGCTTATACCGATAGGGTATCCAGTTTTTAAGATACTCCTTGGCCTTGTTTGTTGCTGCTGTAGCCATATTTATCCTTTATTGTTGATTTTACACTCAATTTTTGGAAGTTCAAGAATGTTTACCTTTGACTTTCCTCCTGCTATCTCTTTAAGCTCTCGTGAAATGATATAATCTCTTAGAGAGCTTCTACTAATATTGAGCTTTTTGGCAATTTGTGTTACACTTTTTCCCTCCTTTATCATCTGGATGATCGTTTCTCTGTATTTGTCATATTTCGATTTTGAAATACTACCCTTTGGCCTGCCCGTATGAGCCTTACTCGATCTATTTACTTCACGCTGCTGATTGATAAGCGCAATCGTGATATGCGAAGGGGTGTCTTTGGTAATTTTTAGTCCATATTTCGTTACGATCAACTCAATTTTATGATTAAAAATACAATTTAATATCTGGATAAGTTCCCCTATGCGCCACGATAGTGCCCTAAGATCATAGATAAAAAGCCTGTCACCTTCTTGCAAAGAGTGCAAAAATTTTCTAAATTCTACCCTATCTTCAAGGTTTTTTGAAAGGGCGGATATTTCTATCTCCACCTCTTCAATCTTAAATCCATTGGCGTGCATATAGTCTTTGATACTTTTTTCTTGCGTAGCAAGCGAATAACGATCACTTTTTGATCGTAAAAATATATAGTTCATCTACAACCTATAACATAGATTTATCAAGATAATTATATTGAATTATAGAAAGTTTGACGAAAAAAGTCAATACAATTTTGACTTTTTTCGTCATTTTTTATGGTAGGAGTAATCTACATCAAAAGAGATACTACTTTGTGGTAATAGTGTCAGTACAAAAGAGATAGTGAATGCATTGACTTTATGATATTTTTGCTTGCTTTTAATACGCATATTTGCCCACGGCAGATGCTCAAAGATTCGTACTGTAACTTTCTCTTTTTTGGGATTTGTAACTATATAGTGCATTTTGGCAAAAAAGCTCTTTTTGGTATTTTTATATTTTTTAACTATCCGCTTAGCTTCTAGATCAAAATCTTTTCCTAACTCCAGTCGTAACACCATATTGGGCGCACTATTGGGAATATAGAGCTCAGAGAGGAAGAGATCCGATTTATAAAGGCTCATTGTACCACTTGGGAGAGGTTTTGTTGGTTTAAAGAGAAGAATTTGACGAAATTTCTCTTTTGTAATACCACTATCATACTCCATATCATCAAAATCTGCTTTGTAAGCAATAACATAAGGCAGATTAAGATGTAAAAACGGTATAAATGTTTTATCTTGTAAATCCCATTTGCCAGGAATTTCATATTTGTAAAGTCCCTGAATAGATTTTGGTTTAGCTGGCGCCATGGCTTCTAAACGCAAACTTTTTGTAAAGTATCTTCTTTGTGGATAATACTCCTCTTCTCTTTTTACATCGCCTGCTACTATGCTAATTTTTGCCTGTTTAAACTTATATCCACTTTGATCCTCAATTTTTATAAAGCCTCTTAGATCTAGACTTTTAGCCAGTTTTGCATTATAGATAGTTTTGTACTTTACACCCCTCATTAAATAGAAAAGCTCTGTTATACCCTCTGCAGGCTCCTGGATATAAAGTCTCGGATCAGTTTGGATCTCTAGTTTTGGTATATGCAAATCTTTAAAAGCCACATCAAAATAGACTCTCTCTTTTCCTTGAATAATGATAGGATCAATACTTATAATTTCACCTCTTTCCCACTTTTTTTTGTAATCAAAAGTAACTCGTTTGTGCAAAAGAGAGCGCAATAACTTCTCTCTGTCAAATCCTCCCGGTATAAAACGAAAATGGCCTTGAAGCTCCTCAATATAGATACTCTCAGGTATAATGGTATTTGGCAAAGGAGAGATTATATGATTTTGTATCTCCCTTTGCTCTTTTACAAAAGCAAAATCATTATAGAGTGTAATCTCTGTTGCCAAAAGCCAAGATGCAATAGTAAGAAGTAGAATCTTTTTCATCTCTTATCCCATCGGATAGCAATATTTTTGTTGCAAAGCAACTATCTTTTTAAGTATAGCACGATCTAGCTTTAAATCCATAGCAGCTAATGAAGCATCCAGTTGATCGAGTTTTCGTGCCCCAATAATAGTAGAAGCTACAAAATCAAAATGTTTACTATACGCTACGGCTAAAGTAACCGGATGAATACCCACTTCCTCAGCAATTTGTAAAAATTCTGCTGTCATTGCCAGGGTTTTATCATTAAAAAAGCGTTTGGCGTGCTCTCTTACCCTTTTGACAGGATGTTTGAGGTAGAGAGAAAATCTAGCATCTTCGGGAATAAATTTTTGATTATATTTACCACTCAAAATCCCTCCAGCAATAGGAGAGTATGGAAGTAGGCTTACCTGCTCACGCTTACACACCTGCTCTAACTCATCGAAAAATCTGGGATTAAGCAGACTGAAATTGTTTTGAATTGACTCAAACCTGCTTAGCCCCTCATATCTGGCTACCATATTGGCTTTTGTCAAGCCATAAGCGGTGTCATTGGAGGTGCCAATATAGCGCACTTTTCCCTCTCTTACCAATTCATCAAATGCCTTCATCGTCTCTTCTATGGGCACAACTGTATCTGGCCAGTGCATCTGATACAGATCGATATAATCGGTGCCTAAACGCTTTAGCGAGCCCTCTACAGCTCTTTTGATGTGAAATCTATCCATTGCAGTAAGCCCATGGCGAATCGGGGGCACAAACCATCCGCTAGCAGCCCCGGCTACTTTGGTAGCTAAGATAATAGAGTCTCTTGGTTTAGATTTGAGCCACTCGCCTACAATCTCTTCTGTAAGACCTGCCCACCTGCTATCGGGCGGCACGGGATAAAGCTCTGCAGTATCATAAAAATTGATACCAAAGTCGTAGGCTTTATCGAGGATTTTGAAAGCCTCCTCTTTTGGCGTTGTAGATCCAAATGTCATAGTACCAAGAGAGATAGAAGTAACTCTTAGACCAGAGCGCCCAATATAGCGATACTCCATTGTAAGCCTTTTTTGGCTTATTATAGCAGATTGGGGCAAAGCCCCAAAAAGTTAGTCTAGGTTAGGTTTTGGTGTAGATGCAGTCTCAGTAGGGAGCATCGGATAGCGGATGTATGGTTTTTTGCCGGTGAGTGCTTTGAAGAAAGTAGCAATAGCGTCTATTTGCTTTCTGCTAAGCTTCTTGCCAAGCTGTGCTTCACCCATAATAGCGATCGCCTCTTTTATATCATAGGTAGCGCCGTTGTGAAAATATGGAGCTGTCTCTAAAATGTTGCGTAGAGTTGGGACTTTCACCATACCGTTTTTATCACCTTTAAAATCGCCGATATTAGCATATTTATATTTGCCAACTGCCGGAAATGGTGCCATTGTACCACCAAGTCCCACACCGTTGTGGCAGCTTGCACACCCTACTTCAATAAATGTTTTAAGCCCCTCTTTTTCGGCTTTGCTTAAAGCGTTGCTATCGCCATTGAGGAACGCATCATAACGGCTAGGTGTAATAAGGGTTCGCTCAAATGCTCCTATTGCTTTGCCTATAGTTTTGATAGTAATCTCTTCACCCGGATAGGCTTTTGCAAAAGCCTCCTTGTATTCTGGGATAGATTTAACTACTGCTACTGCTTTTTCTTTATCCATAGCCATCTCTACCGGTGCTTGGATAGGACCTGTAGCTTGATCTTCTAAGTCTGGACTTCTACCATCCCAAAACTGTCGAGAATTAAAGACTGCGTTGTAAACTGTTGGGGAGTTGAGATGGTGCGGATTATGCGCCCATTTATGCCCAGTAGCCACTGGCACATTGTCATCTCCGCCTATTGCTAAGTTGTGGCAAGTATTGCAGCTAATAAGTCCACTTTTTGAGAGTCTAGGATCAAAATAGAGCTTTTTCCCCAGCTCAACTTTTTGCTTTGTGATAGGGTTTTTAGGATTGTCGATGAGTTTGAAAAGCTTGCTCACCTCTTGTGGAATTGGCTTGAGAGCTGCTTCTTTAGCCTTTTGTATTAATGCATCACTTGCAATGGCACTCATACCTATAAATATATTTAAAACTATAACAGTTCTTTTCATATTTTTTCCTCCTTCATCTTTTTATGATAGTATATCATATCATAGTAAATATTAAATTTCTATTAATAATTTTTTTCTATTAAGCAGCCCTCCTCTCATTGCTCTTAAAATTTATTTAAAGTTTTCATTATCTATTTTTAATATTAATTGATTTATAATTTTATTAACAGAAGAAAAAGGAGTTTCTAATGAAACGAATAAAAAGAAAATGTATACCAGTTATAGCTTCCTTAGCACTTTTAACTACAGCAGCATCAGCAGAAGCAAATTTTGGGCTTGATCTTAGC